>DASTYK010000044.1 GCA_035764935.1 Longimicrobiales bacterium
TGCGGGAGCTGGCCGGAGATCTCGATGCGGTGTACGCGCACCACCGTGAGAGGGGAATGGATGAAGCGGACGCGCAGCGGCGTGCGGAGCAGTCGGTGCTGGGCACGACGCACGTGATTCGGCGGCTGTCGCGGCTGCATCGGCGTTCCTGGCGCGGGTGGTCCGAGTCGATGGCCGCGCGGCTGTCCAGCGGCATCGAGCTGCTGATGCTCGGCCTCGGTGTCGTGCCGATCCTCGCCGCGGCCGCGCTGTTCGCGGTCCGCAGCGCCGCCGGGCCGATCGCGTGGCTCACATCCCTGGTCGGAATCGGCATCGCTGCGGGGATCGCGCTTGGCGTGATCCGGACCATGCGCGGCCAGGAGGTGCCGTCCGGCCTTCTCGAAGCGCTGCTCGTGTGCGGTGTGGTTGCATGTGCGCTGGGGCTGCTGGGTGCGGCATACGGCCTCCATGCGACCTTCGCATCACTCGCGGCCGGCACACTGTCCTCGTCCTCCCACGTTGCAGATCTCACCGGACCCCTCGTTCGTGAGGGTTCGGTTCTGGTGCTTGGGCTGCTCCTGGCCCTTGCTGCACTGTTTGCCTGGTTCCTTCTGCTGGGCCGTGAGGCGGCGCGGCTTTCCGCGGAAGTCGAGGCACTGCTCGGGCCGGAGGAGCCGATCCGGGCGGGCGGTGCAAACGTGATCCCCCTCGAGACCGGGAGGTCGGCATGATCGAAGCGTTTCGCGATGGCGGCGTGATGATGTGGCCGATGCTGATCGTCGCGCTTGGCATCGCCTCGACCGCAATGCGCACGGCACTGCGCGCGCAGCAGGACCCGGCGGCGGAGGAAGTCCGCCGCGGCATGCAGTCGGTGCTGTTCTGGGGCGGGATGGCCGTGCTGCTCGGCCTGCTGGGCAGCGCCGTGGGTCTCACGATCACCGCGCAAGCGGCAGCGCGGGTACCAGATGTCCCGGCGAACCTGATCTGGGGCGGCATTGGCGTGACGCTGATCACGCTGATCTTCGGGCTGCTCATCTTTCTGTTTGCAGCGCTCGCGTGGTTTGCGCTGAGCGCGTGGTCGGCGAGGCGGCTGCGGGCGACGTAGCGGGACAGGAACTACCATGTCGGACAGGGCTCGCGTGGACGCGCGAGCCCTTTTTTTCGCCTGGAGCCGGCGGCCCCATCTCACGCGGTGACAGCTGTCGCGTCATTGAACGCCCCCGTCGTTCGTCGTATGGTGGATTGCCCACGTCTACCTGCGAATACCCATGACACGTCCAGAGCACGCGATCGAGGCGAGCGGCCTCGTAAAGACATTCGGTGCTACCCGTGCAGTGGACGGCATCGATCTGACGGTGGCGCGCGGCAGCATCTACGGGCTGCTCGGACCGAATGGTGCCGGCAAGACCACGATGGTGCGGCTGCTCGCGACACTGCTGCGGCCGGATGCCGGCCGCGCCCACGTGCTCGGCCACGACGTCGTGCGGGAGGCGGAGTCGGTCCGCCGTCGCATCAGTCTCACCGGCCAGTTCGCATCCGTGGACGAGGACCTCACGGGTGGCGAGAACCTGCGAATCCTGGGGCGGTTGCTCGGCTTTTCGCGCGCTGCTGCCTCAGCGCGAGCGAGCGAGCTCCTCGCGGCGTTCGACATCGAGGAGGCTGCGAACCGCGAGATCAAGACGTACTCGGGCGGGATGCGTCGTCGGCTGGATATTGCCGCGAGCATGCTGCGCACGCCGGACCTGCTGTTCCTCGATGAGCCGACGACCGGCCTGGATCCGCGCAGTCGCGGGCAGGTGTGGGAGATCATCCGGATGCTGGTTGCGGGTGGCACGACGGTGCTCCTGACGACGCA
Source organism: Longimicrobiales bacterium (assembly GCA_035764935.1). Classification (NCBI taxonomy): domain Bacteria; kingdom Pseudomonadati; phylum Gemmatimonadota; class Longimicrobiia; order Longimicrobiales; species Longimicrobiales bacterium. The sequence continues at coordinate 1,835 of DASTYK010000044.1, forward strand.
GTATCTCGAGGAGGCCGACCAGCTGGCGGATCGCATTGCGGTGATCGATCACGGGCGTGTGATCGCGGAGGGCACGAGCGCGGAGCTGAAGGCGTCGGTCGGCGGGAGCGTGCTGCATGTGCGGGTCGCTGATGCCGCGCAGCGCGAGGTCGCGTGGTCGCTGCTGACGGGCTGGTTCGGCGAGGGGGTGCACCGGGACGGTGATCCGCGTGCGCTCAGCGTGCAGCTCGAGGACGGCTCGCGCGCTGCGGCCGCACTCGCGTCGCTGGCGGAGGCAGGGATTGCCGTCGGCCAGTTCTCGCTCGGGCAGCCGAGCCTGGACGAGGTATTCTTCGCGCTGACGGGACACGCCGCGGAGCCCGTCGCAACAGATGCAGATCCGGGATCCGGAGTGGCCGCAGCATGAGCACAGTCGTCCCGAATGCACAGAGACAGGTGGACCCGGTGCTGCACGCAGCGCTGTCGCAGCGGCATGCGCCGGAGCCGGCGGGACCGGTGACGGATACGCTCACCTTCGCGTGGCGCGCGCTGTTGAAGGCGAAGCACATGCCCGAGCAGGTATTCGACGTGCTCGTGACACCGATCATGTTCACGGTGCTGTTCACGTTCATGTTCGGCGGTGCGCTCGCGGGCTCGCCCGCGGCATACCTGCAGTTCCTGCTGCCCGGCATTCTCGTGCAGACAGTGACATTCACGACGGTCTACACCGGCTTCACGCTGAACACGGACATCTCGCGCGGTGTGTACGACCGGTTCAAGTCGATGCCGATCTGGCAACCGGCGCCGGTCGTGGGGGCCATGGCGGGTGACACGATCCGGTACACGATATCGTCCGTCATCGTGGTGCTGATCGGGTTGCTGCTCGGCTACCGTCCGGCAACGGGCCTGCCGGGCGTCGTCGCATCGATCCTGCTGCTCAATGTCTTCGCATTCGGCATCGGCTGGATCTTCACTGCAGTGGCGCTCTGGGTGAAGTCACCATCCACGGTGCTCACGTTGAGCTGGCTGGTGATCATGCCGCTCACGTTCGCGTCCAATATCTACGTCGACCCCGCCACGATGCCGGGCTGGCTGCAGACGTTCGTTGCCTTCAACCCGGTCACGCATATCGTGACGGCTACGCGCGGATTGCTGGACGGAGCGGTCACGGCGCCGGAGATCGGCCTGAGCCTGCTCACGCCCGCGATCGTGACGGTGCTCTGCGCCCCCATCGCCATGCGGTTGTACCGGCGCGAGCGCTGAAGCAGCGGGGGCCGGGGCGCGAGGTGATCTGGCGCGCGTCCGTCCGCACCACCATTCTCCGCGCATGCCAAGACTGTATTCCGGTTTTCAGAAACAGATGCGCATCGCTATCAGCACGTCCGGCGGCGATGCGCCGGGCCTCAATGCGGTGATCCGTGCGGCGACCATGGCCGCGTACGAGAAGGGCCACCAGATGTTCGGGCTCCGGGAGGGCTTTCGCGCGCTGCTGGAGGAGGGCACGGTCGAGCTGCTCGATCCGCGCAACACGACGGGCATCGAGCGACTCGGCGGAACGATGCTCGGTGCAGCAAGCGGCGGCGATCCATTCAAGAGCGGCCGCACGGTCGAGGACGTGGTGAGTGCGCTGGAGCGTCATGGCATCGACGCGCTCATCATGGTGGGCGGTGACGGCACGATGCAGATCGCCGACGAAGTCGCGCGGACGGGACTGCGGGTCATCGGCGTGCCGAAGACCATCGACAGGGACGTGGTCGGGACGTGGACCACGTTCGGGTTCGACACGGCGGTGGCGAACGCGACGGACGCGATCGACAAGCTGCACACGACGGCGGAGGCGCACCAGCGGCTGTTCACGGTCGAGGTGATGGGGCGCGACACGGGGTGGATTGCCCTGTACTCGGGCATTGGCGGCGGCGCGAACATGATCGCGATCCCGGAGTTCCCGTACGATATCGAAGTGTTCGCCGAGCATATCCGGCGCCGCGAGACGGAGGGCAACCGCTACCACATCCTGGTCTGTTCGGAAGGCGCCCGCGCACGAGGCGGAGAGACGGTCAAGTCGGAGCGCACCGGACGTTACAGCGGCATTGCCGAGCAGCTGGCGGCGGAGCTGTCGCATCGCACGGGCAAGGAAGCGCGTTCGGTTGCGCTGGGCCACGTGATCCGCGGCGGTGCCCCGACGGTATTCGACCGGGTTCTCGGCCTGCGCTTCGGCTCCGCGGCAGTGAGCGCACTCAGCCGTGGGGAGAGCGGTGTAATGGTTGCATTCAATCCGCCCGGTTTCCGCTCGATTCCGCTCTCGGAAGTCGCCAACCGGACGGCGCGCGTGACGCCGGACGAGCACGCCCTCGCCACCGCGCGGAACCTCGGCATCAGCTTCGGCATCTAGCAGCGGTCACGACCAGGAGAGACGAAATGCCCTTCCGGATCACGAGCATTCTGGTTGCCAGCGACCTTTCCTCCGGCGCTTCGCCTGTGCTGCGCAGCGCGGCGGCGCTCGCAGCGCTCGCGGAGGCAGAGCTGCACGTGGTTCACGTGGTCGAGCCGGACGGCTTGTTCGAGGTGGCAGCCGAGCGCGTGGAGCGGGCGGACCGGGCACTGCGCGAGCAGCTGAAGAGCGCATTGCCGGCGAGCGCGCATGCGACGAGCGTGCGGGTGGAACTCGGCCGCGCGCATCGCGTGATCCTGGATCTCGCGGATGAAGTCGGTGCTGACCTGGTCGTCATCGGCCCGCACCGCGAGCAGGAGGCGCGGCCGCAGGTCCTGGGGACGACTGCAGACCGGCTCGTGCGGACGAGCGAGGTGCCCTGCCTGATCGTGCATGAACCGATCTCGCTGCCGCTGCGCTGCGTGTTGATCCCCACCGACCTGTCCGATGCCGCCGAAGGCGCGCTGGATGTCGGCCTGATCTGGAGCGCTGCGTTGCGCCAGCCGCGCGGCAGCGCGAGCCGGACCAGCGTGCAACTGCTGCTCGTCGTTCCGCGCGTCCCCGACGAGGGGGAAGGGGAGCCGCCCCACACGTTCAGCGCGCGCGAGCTGCACCGGCAGGTGCAGGCCGCGTGCGAGCGGACCGGCTGTGCACCTTCGCTGGAGTTGGAGGAAGAAGTGGCGGAGGGCGATCCGTCCACGATCATCCTGCAGCGTGCGCAGGACCACGGTGCCGACCTGGTCGTGCTCGGGACGCACGGCCACGGCGCGCTGGCCCGCGCGCTGATCGGCAGTGTTTCATCCATGGTGGCGCGACGGGCAGGCTGCCCCGTGCTTCTCGTGCCGCCCCGCTACTGGCAGGAGCGCCGCGCGCGCGAAGAACGGCTCCGGCGCTGAAGTGCCGGCCCGGCGGTGAGAATGGCACCGGCGGCTCTGCACCATCGCCGCGCACCCCTCCGCCCGGACGCGCAGGTGAGCTCGCGACTGTCGCAGCTGCCTCAGCGGTTTGCGCGCCGCGGTTCGCCCGTCAAGGACACGCTCAGCTCGCGCAATCGTGCGCGTGCGCCCTCGTCGTATGCCTGGCCGTGCGCTCGCGCGGACTCCATGCCCTCGTAGTACTGACCGCTGCGCACGTCCGGGGCGGTGATCAGGCGCATCACTGCGTCCGCACCCTCAGCGACGGTGCTGCGCGGACGAACCCCGGCTTCCCGCACCATCGGTGTATCCATCAGCGTGGCCGGATGCAGCGCAACCACCGTGACGTTGCTCGCCTCGAGCTGGCGGGCGAGGTCGATCGTGAACATGACCTGCGCGAGCTTGCTCTGCGCGTAGGCCGCAAAGCCGCTGTACTCGCGGGTCAGCATCGGGTCGTCGAAATCGAGCGGACGCTGCGCGCCGGACGCGAGGTTGACGATCCGTGAGGGTGCGCTCTCGACGATCCGGTCGAGCAGCAGGTGGGTCAGGAGGTACCCGGCCAGGTAGTTCACGGCGAAGTGCATCTCGTGGCCGTCCGCGCTGGTCTGCCGCTCCCCCTGCGTCAGCCAGATGCCCGCGTTGTTGACGAGCACGTCGATGCGGTCGTACTCGGCGCGAATGATCTGCGCAAAGCGCCGGGCCTCGTCGAGCGAGGCGAAGTCCGCCGCGAAGAACGCTGCGCTGCCGGTCCCGCTCTCCGCTATCTCGCGCACGAGGGACTCGCCACGCTCCCGGTTCCGGCCGTGCACGATGACGTGTGCCCCCTGCGCGGCCAGGCGACGAGCGACCTCCCGGCCGAGACCGTCCGTCGAGCCCGTTACCAGGATGACCGGACCGTCTCCACTGCCATGGTGCATCGCATCCGTCCGTTCCTCGTCCTGGCTCGCCCGACTTGCAGCGGGCTGCTCGGCACTCACGAACCGCAGCCCGAGGATTCCAGTGAGGATCAGTGCAATGCACACGAGCCGCGCCACGGTCGCAGGCTCCCGGAACAGGATCATGCCGAGGACCGCAGTACCGACCGTCCCGATCCCGGTCCAGACAGCGTAGGCGGTGCCCAGCGGCAGTGTGCGCAGCGCGAGTCCGAGCAGGCCCATGCTGCCGACCAGCGCTGCAGCAGTGGCGAGCGTTGGCCAGAGCCGGCTGAAGCCCTGCGTGTACTTCAGGCCGACCGCCCAGCCGATCTCGAGCACGCCCGCGAATAAGAGGATGATCCACGCCATGGGCGCCAATCTAGCACGAAAAAGGCCGGTGCGAATGGCACCGGCCCTCTCCTTCCTGCGACGGAGCGGACGCGCCGCTCCGTCGATGTGGATCCGCTACTCGGCTGCGAGTGCGCGCACGGCGTCGGCCAGGAGCCGGACCCGCGCA
>DASTYK010000045.1 GCA_035764935.1 Longimicrobiales bacterium
AACGCTGGGCACGGCCACGCGCCCGCGCTTCATCACGCGTGTCGAGGACGAGAACGGGAACGTGCTCTGGCAGACGGAGGTCGCGCGCGCACAGGTCATGGACCCGGGCGTCGCATACATCCTGACGGACATTCTGCGCGACGCGGTGGACAGCGGCACCGGCACCGCGGTGCGGGCGGCCGGGGTCCGGGGGCCCGTTGCCGGCAAGACCGGCACGACCAGTGACGCGACGGACGCCTGGTTCGTCGGCTACACGCCCGAGCTGGTCGGCAGTGTCTGGATCGGATACGACACGCCCTCTCCGATCAGCAGCGCCGCGACGGGTGGCGGGCTGGCCGCCCCGGTCTGGGGCCGGATGATGGCGCGCGTCCAGGCAAATCGCGACACGCCTGCGCCGTGGCAACGCCCGGAGCGCGTGGTCGAAGCCTACATCGATCCCGAATCGGGCCTCCTCCTCGCCGACGGCTGCCGCTCGCGCTGGGGCTATGCGGAGCGGGAGATCTTCCTGCGCGATCACCTGCCCGAAGCGCGCTGCCCGCAGCCGCGTCGCTGGTACGACGACATCTGGGGCGCGATCGGCGGGCTCTTCTCCGCCGAGGATCGTCGGGAGCTGGAGGACGCGCGTCGCGAGATCGCGCGCGAGCTGGAGCGTGCCCGCCGCTCGGAGCGACGCGGCTCGCGGGACAACGATTCGTACGATCGCCGTACGCAGCGCGAGCAGGAGATGCGCGAGCTCGAGCGGGAGATGGAAGAGATTGCGCGTGAGCGGGAGGAGATCCTGCGCGACCGCGAGGAGGAGATCCGCGAGTTCCTGGAGCGACGCAGCCGCGACCTGGAGCGCCGGTCGAGGCGCGGCAACTAGCTCGCCACGGTAATCCGAAAGCGCGACGGCCGCCCACCCTGCAAGGGATGGACGGCCGTCCGCGTATCCACGACCTGCGTGGTTCAGCGCCGCGACTGATCGTCGCGACCGGTGCGATCCGGTCGATCACCCTGCTGCGACGAGCTGTGATCGCTCGTGCCGCTCGAACGATCCGTCGTGTCCTGGGTGCGCCCGCTGCCGCGCATCCCCTCCGCCCGCGACCAGTCGGTATCACCCACGCGCTGCTGCGAGGACGACGTGCCGCCGGTCGCGCTCGTTCGGCCAGCTCCGCCGGTGCCGCTCACTTCGCCCGATGGGCGTGAGCCACTGCTCGCGGCCATTCCAGTCGTGCGCTGCTGCTCGCCCCGCATCTCGTCACGCGCTTCACGCACGCTGTCGCGGGCGTGACCGGCGATCTCCCGGCCACGATCGCGCAACCCCTCACGATCGATGTTGTGCTCGCTCGCTGCGTGCATGGCCGTTTCCTTCGCCCGGTCGACAGCATCACCGATCCGCTCACCGATGCTATGCCCCTCGGTTTCGCGCGCGGACTCCTCGATGCTGTCCTTCGCCTCGCGTGCGACCTGCTTCGCCTCACCGGCGACTTCGCGTGCGACCTCCTTCACCTCGCCCGCCGTTTCCCGCGCGGTGTCCTTGAGGCTGTCGCTGGCCGGCCCGATGTGCTCGTCCTCCCAGCGCGTGGTCGGTGCCATCATCCCGGCGGCGAGCCCGAGACCGAAGGTGATCGCTCCGAGCGCGAGCGGCTGCTCGTGCCGGATGCGCTCGAACTGGTCCTGCGCGCGTCGAGCCGTGCTGCGGGCACGCTCCTTCGTATGCTCCGCGGTCTCACGCGCGCGATCCCTGGCGTGTGATGCGGTCTCGCTCACGCGCTGGCCCGCCGACGACGCTGCATCGCCCATGCGATGGCCCGCATCCGATGCGCGCTCGCCGAGGTGCGATGCGCTGTCCTTCAGTGACGAGGCGGTGTCCCGGATCCGCTCCATGCGCCCCGGGCTGTTGTCCTCCCACTCCATCGAGTCGTCCGGCGTCCATTCGACGCTGGGTCCGTCCTCATGCCGGCGCGTGCTCTGGTCACGACCCGTCGCCTTCTCGATGGCGAGCCAGCCGAGGCCCAGTCCCATGAGCGCGATCGGGACCGGGTGATCCTTCACCACCTCGCCGGCGCCGCCGCTGCCGCTGCGCATACGCCCCCAGAACTCGTCGAACAGCTCGCCGGGCGTCAGCCGGCGCTCGATCGCGTCGACGGTCTCGTGCAGGTCCATCCGTGTGCGCTCGATGTCCCTGCGGATCTCGTCGGGCGAGCGGTTGCCCGAGTCGGGATCGCTCATGCGTGTCTGTTCTTCAGCCATTGCTTCTCTTCCTTCAGAGTTTCCGTGGTCCGACGAGGCACGAGGGACTCCTCGCGCATGCGGTTGCTGGCGCCCTTCACCATCGAGTAGCCGATGATGGCGATCACCGCCGACAGAATGAGCGGCGAGAGCCAGACGGCGTTCTCGAGCCCGACGGCGTCCTCGAGCAGTGCGGTCAACGCCATGTTGATCGTCCAGAGCACGCCAAAGAGCGCCGCCAGCAGCAGGGCTCCGCCGATCGCCATGCTCACAGCACTGCGCGCATACGACCTGACGCTCTCCATGACCTCGGCTTTGGCCAGCTCCACTTCCTGGCGCACGAGCGTGCTGGACTCGCTCTGCAGCTCCTTGAACAGCTGGCCGATGGAGCGCTCGTCGCGCACGGTCGTGCGCTGGACCGGGATGCGCGCACCGTCGGTCGGCGAGCCGATGGAGCCGCCGTACGGGGTGGTACTCATCGGTTCCCCCTCTGGCTGTCCGGATCCTGGCCGGTGCCGCGGTCGGACTGCGTGCCGGTCTCGCGGTCGACGCCCGGGTCGCGCTGCATCCCGCGATCGGCTGAGGTGCTGAACGTGTTCGCCTGGAAACCGCTGGCTCCGTACGTCGTATCGGCACCACCGAGCGACGCGCCGCCGGGGCGGGACGCGCTGAAGTCACTGGTGACCGGACGTGAGGGGCTGCGGCTGGTCGCCTGGCTGCGGTAGGACGTCGCCTCGGTGTTCCGTCGGTACGCCTCGTCCGACATGCCTCCGCCGCCGTAGCTGCCGCCCGGCTCGCCCGCGAAGGAGCGACCGCCCGCGGCCTGGCGGCGCCACTCGTCACCCTGCAGCTCCCCGTCATCGGGCTCGGAGGCGCGCAGGAAACGCCCCATCGCCAGGCCGGCCACGAACGTGCTGCCGAGGAAGACGCCGGTGTTGTTGCGCGCGAGGTTTTCCATGTCGCGCATCATCGCGCCGTAGTCGTTGTTGCGCAGGTAGCCGGTGCTGCGCTCGACCTGGCTCGTCAAATCACCGACGTAGCTCGCGAGCTGCCCCTGGTCATCGTCCTGGAGCGAGTTGCGCGCCGCGTTCAATGCATGCACGATCGAATCGAGACGATCCGCCACGCGATGCTTCTGCCGGTTCACGTTGTCCGCGGCCCGGCGTTGCACGTCAGCGCCCGCCGAGCGCAGCTCTTCCTTCACCGTGTCGCGAACCTGCTCGACTGCTTTCGTGCTGTCCGCGCGCGATTCCATCGATGACCGGTTCGCGGAAGCGGCAAAACGCTCGTCGTTTCCCGTCTCGCCGGTGCTGGATCGGTCCATACGCCCTCCTTCGGAACTGATCCTGAAGAAAAAGGGCCGCGGCTCCGCGCCGCGGCCCCTGCTACAGGTCGCCTGTACGTTGTGATGGATATAGCGCAAGGCGCATGCCCGCCAATGAATGCAGCTGCAGTGGGACCAGGCACGGGACGCTGGCAGAAGTGCGCGCAGTGCGGCACCGATCATGCCCACGCCTGTGCGTATGCAATCAGGGGAGAATGGAGGACATCGGCGTCGCCGCGCCGCACTGGCAGTTGTCGCGGTGATGATCGGGCTGCTCGTCGGACTGATCGCGATCGAGTGGTTGCGACCCACGATCATCCGACGTGTGGGCGGTCCGATCCAGACGGTCGCCGAGGCGCTCACGCCGGGGCTCAGCCGACACGTCGTGATCGTATCGATCGACGGACTGCGCCCCGACGCGATCGCCCGCTACGATGCGCCGACATTGCAGCGGCTGGTTGCTACCGGCCGTTATACGCTGCGCGCGCGGACAGTGGTGCCCAGCAAGACACTGCCGGCACACACGTCCATGCTCACGGGCGCATCCCTCGAGCAGCACGGCGTCTCCTGGAACGAGCCGCTGTCTGACTCGGTGCTGTCGGTGCCGACGATCTTCGAGCGTGCTCGCCGGCATGGCCTGGTCACCGCCGCATTCTTCAGCAAGCCGAAGATGGAGATGCTCGCGAGCGGCAGCGGCTACGATTACGTGCAGCGCCCCGTCGGAGGGCTGATGGGAATGCTCGGGGGTGACGTCCACGAGGACGTGCGAGCGCTGCTGCGGGAGGAGAAGCCGCACCTGCTGTTCGTGCACATCGGCGATCCGGACTACATCGGCCATATCACCGGCTGGATGACGCCGTTCTACGGCAATGCGGTTGCGAGGGCGGACGATGCACTCGAGGAGATCATCACGGTTGCAGACAGTGCATACGGGGTGGGCGAGTACACGCTCATCGTGACCGCGGACCATGGCGGACACGGCCGCGATCACACCGGCCCCGACCCGGTCGACGTGCACATCCCCTGGATCGTGGCAGGCAAGGGTGTGCGTGGAAGCGGCGAGCTGCGCTCGCAGGTCAGGGTCTTCGACACCGGACCCACCGCACTCTGGCTGCTCGGCATCCGCATCGACGCGTCACTGGCGGGGCGGCCCGTGCGCGAGGCCTTCGAAGCGGCGACCGCCGAGACAGTTGCGCAGGACTCTGTCGCCGGTGCCGGCAGCCATCCATGAGCGATCCTGCACCACGCCCAACGCGCTGGTCCGCTACAGCTCCGTGACGGTCTCCTCGAAGACGACGCCACGCTCGCGCAGTCCCGTCATGATGAAGTCGTAGCAGCGCTGATCGGCTCCTGCAAACTCCGGCGGCGAGATACCCGGGCGCCTGTACAGTCCTGCCGCCACCATGCGCACCGCGCTGGTGCAGGTGTATCCCGTGGTCCGTGCCATGGACGTCGTCTGGGTTGCGCGGTCGTAGCGGTCCAGCATCTGGAAGGTGTGCAGCACACGACGCCCGGCGCGCACACCCTCCACCTCCACGCGCATGGCCGTCAGGTCCTCCTCACCGGGCGTGAACTCCCAGGCGGCGAACAGCAGCTTCGCCGAGACCTCCAGCGGTCGCACGGCAGTACCCCCGATCTTCACGAAGTCCGTGCGGAAGAAACCGGTCTCGCGCAGCACCTCCATCAGCTCCGCGTGGCCCGGGTAGCGCAGCGTCTTCTCGATCATGGTCGGGGTCTGCGACGTCGTGAGCAGAGTTCGAAGGCCGTCCGTGTTGAACGCCTCCAGCGTGCCGACGCCCGCCACCTCGATGCGCTCGCGCTCCGACAGAGCCGGCAGCGTGATCTCCTGGCCGTTGCGGCGGAATCGTGCCGGTCGCGTGTACTCCTCGATCACGTCGATCGGTGAGAACGGCGCGCGGTACTCGTACGGCCAGCGGCGCTGCACGGGCAGGCCACCCACGCAGCAGGAGAAGCGGCTGACCTCGTCGAGCAGGCGTTCCATGCGCCCGAGGATCAGGTTGCTGCAGCCGGGCGCAACGCCGCAGTCGACGATGGCGGTGACGCCCTGTTCACGCGCAAGCGCGTCCAGCTCGAAGGGATCGCGATCGAAGAAGCTGATGTCGACGACGTTGCGACGTGCCCGCAGCACGCGCTCCAGCGTCGCATACCCCATGTGTCCGGCCACCGCGCCCACGACCAGGTCCGCGTCCGCAATCACCCGGTCGATTTCCTCGCCGCGCGAAAGATCGGCCCGCTCGCACTCCACGTTGCGGAGTCCCTGGAGCGGGGCGAGCGAGCTGGCCGCGACATCGACCGCCCTGACCGTGAACGTGCCGTCCACGGCGAGGTCCTTGATGATCGCGCGGCCGACACGGCCGGCGCCGAGAACCGTGATTCGCATGCGAGTCCGGGCTGGAGGAAGAAACGGGCGGCGACCAGTCTGGCCGCCGCCCGGGATTGTAGCGTGCTCTCCGAAGGAAGCAAACGCCGCTCAGCGGATGACCGGCTCGGGTGCGACGTCCTCCTCCTCCATCTGCCGGTTGCGCTCCGATTCGGGCTGCCTGCCGAACGCCCACGAGATCCCGATCGTCGCCCGGCGCATGCTGAACTCGCTGCGGCCGATCTGCACGTGTGTCGGGTCCCTAGTCACGAACTCGGAATTCCAGAGGTCGAAGGGATCCATGACGCTGACGTTGATCGAGCCCTTGCCGTCGAAGAAGCGCTGGCGCAGCCCCATGTGCATCATGGTGCGCGCACCGATGCGGCCCTGCGGCACGTCACGCGCCGGTGTGTACGACACCATCATCTGCGCGCTCAGCGTGCTGGTCAGCGCACCGTTGATGTTCGCGCGCACGGACATCCGCGTCGACGTGCCCGAATAGGTCGCGGCGAGGTTGCTGGCGTCGCGATCCTCGCGGTTCATGCTCAGGCTGGCGAAGCCGCCCCAGCCGCCAATCGGCCGCAGTGATGCGGTGAGCGATGCGCCGTACGACTCCTGGGACGCGACGTTCTCCCAGGTGACCGTCGAGACGCCGTCCGCATCGACGGTCTTGATCTGCGCCCAGTCGTTCTCCGTGCTGCGGTAGTACGGCGACAGGCGGAGCGTGCCCCAGCGCGCGGTGCGGCTGAGGTCCAGGCTGAAGCTGTTGGTGTACTGCGGCTCGATGTACGGGTTGCCGATCGTTCGGTTGAGCGGGTCCGTCGAGTCGTCGATCGGGTTCAGGATGTGCGAGCGCGGCCGCCGGATCCGGCGCGTGTACGACAGCCGCGCCTGCGTGCCTTCACTCAGCTCGTAGCTGATGTTCGCACTCGGGAAGAGGCTCGCGTAATCGTTCTCGAAACTCTCTCCATCGGGCAGAGTGAAGCGCGTGTCGGCACGCTCCGCGCGCAGGCCGACCTGCGCACCGAAGCGGCCGAATCGCCTCGTGACGGTGCCGTAGATCGAGTTGAACAGCTCGCGGTGCTCGAAGCCGGTCTGGCTCACGTCCGCGGTACCGTCATCGATGAGCTCCAGCAGCCGCTCCTCGTCCAGTGTCTCCAGCTCACTGCGCACCCCGATCTCCAGCTGCCCCTCCTCGCCCAGTGGCCGGGTGTAGTCGAGCCGGGCCGACAGCTCCCGCTCCGCTTCCTCCAGCGTGAGCAGCGTCAGGTCGGCCGGCGTGATCGGCGCATCGGGATCCGCCAGCTCGAGAAGGGTTTCGACGTCGTCATCCTGGTCATTGCCGCCGCGGTCCGCCTCCAGCTCGATCGAAAGCTCGTGGTTGCGCGGGTCCGGTGCCCAGCGGAAGCCGAGCGTCCCCCTGGCGTTGCTACGGCGTGAGTCACGGATCGACGTGCGCGTGTACTGCTGCGTGGGCACGCTGTCCGCGTCCATCTGTGTCGTCGTGGTCACGGCGTCGCGATCGAAGCCGAAACGGCTCACGCGGCCCTCCACCCACAGGAGGCTGTTGTCCGTGAGCTCGTACTCCGCCGTGAGGTCGACGCTGCCGGACAGGCCTTCGCTCTCGTTGTGCGAGTCCTGGCGCAGAAACGTCTCCGGTGTCGTGACCAGGTTCTTGCGCAGGTCGAAGCTCGTATCGTCATTGTTCGAGTAGCGGGCGAATGCGCCGCCGAACAGCGTCAGCGGGCCGCGCTGCATCGCGAGCCGGCCGCCACCACCCACCTCGCCGCGCGTACCGGCATTCGCGAACACACTGCCGCTCAGGCCAAGGTCGACGTCCTCCTTCAGCACGATGTTCACGATGCCGCCCGCGCCTTCTGCGTCGTAGCGCGCCGAGGGGCTCGGTATCACTTCCACCCGCTCGATGCGGTCCGCCGGGAACTGCTGCAGAAAGACCGACAGGGCTTCACCCTGCATCGGCGCCGGACGACCATTCAGGTAGATCTCCGGCGAGCTGCCACGAAGCTGGACCGCACCGTCGATGTCGACCTCGAGCTCCGGAATGCTGCGCAGCACTTCCGTCGCGACGCCGCCGGAAGCGACCGGCATGTCCTGCGTGCTGTAGATCGTGCGATCGGGCGCGAATGTCGCCGGTGCACGCTCGGTCGCGACGGTCACACCCTCCAGCGCGATCGCCGACACCGGCAGCTCGAGCACGCCGACGTCCACCGTGTCGCCTGCTGCGAGGGTGATGCGCTGGCTCGCGGGCGAGTAGCCCACGAACAGCGCCTGCACCAGGTAGGTGCCGGCCGGTGCGCCCGCCACTCGGAACATGCCGTTCGGCAGCGTGCGCGCGGTCGCCACCACCTGTGTCGTATCCGCCGCGCTCCTGATGACGACGTCCGCAATGGGCAGCGGCCGCTGCGTGTCCGCCGCCCGCACGGTGCCGCGGATCAGCGTCGCATCCTGGGCGCGCACAGGAGAGGCTGCCAGCAGAAAGAGACCTGCAAGGAGAAGAAAGCGCATTGTTCGTGGGTTTGGCTGCATCTGGACTGCTTCGCAGTGAGGCGCCGTAGCTCCACAGTGGCGCCCGGTCGTCCACGTATAGACGCGCCGACGCGGCAAAGTGTTGTGGTAGCGACATCAGCAGCAGCGCAGGATCAGGCACGGCGCGTGCACGCGACTGGCTCTGCAGGAGTATGAAACTTCGCCAACCGCGCAGCGATATGCCCGACCTGAACAGCGATCTGCATGGCAATGCGCCCGACAAGTCCGCGGTCGCACTGATGATCATCGACATGATCAACGATCTCGAGTTCGACGGCGGCGAGCGGCTGGAGCAGCGGGCCATCGAAGCGGCGCGGCGCACCGCCGCGCTCAGGACACGCTGTCAGGAGGCCGGCGTGCCGGTGATCTACGCGAACGACAACTTCGGGCGCTGGCGCTCCGACTTCCGGCAGGTCGTGGACCGGGTCCTGCACGACGGCGTACGCGGCCAGCCACTCGCCGAGCTGCTGGAGCCGGCCGGCAATGATTATTTCGTGCTCAAGCCGAAGCACTCCGCCTTCTTCGAGACCACACTCGAGACGCTGCTGCGCTATCTCGGCGTGCGCCGCCTCATCCTCACCGGCATCACCGGCGACATCTGCGTGAAGCTGACCGCGAACGATGCCTACATGCGGGACTACGAGATCCTGATCCCCGTGGACTGTACCGCCTCGATCGACCCCGACGAGAACGAGCACGCGCTCGCGTACTGTGAGCGCGTGCTCAAGGCGCGCCTGGTCCGCTCGGACGAGCTCGACCCGGCCGCGTTGAAGGAGGAGCCTGCAGCGGAGGCGCAGGAACGATAGGCCTGCGCTGCTCTGCCGCTGCGGAGATGCGTGTGTGCGAACGCGCGCTCAGCCGCCGCCTCGTGCGACCCGGCGCGGAGCCGTGGAGTCCATCCGCAGCTCCTGCTCCACCTGTTCCTCGAGTCGGCGGTCGCGCTCGTAGATGTCCGGGTAGAATCGCATCGACCCGTCACGGCCCGCCCAGGCGGTGAAGTACAGGATGTAGACGGGCAGCACTTCCGTCACGTTGATCCACTGCTCGGAGTCCCGCGCCAGCAACGCGTCCAGCTGCGTCGAGGGCGTTGCGGTAACGTCGTCGAGCAGCATGCGGGCGAGGTCGAGCGGCTTCTCCAGTCGAATACACCCGTGGCTGAACGCACGGCTGTGGGCGGAGAAGTACTGGTCCGCCGGCGTGTCGTGCAGGTAGATGTTGTTGTCGTTCGGGAACAGGAACTTGACCGCACCGAGCGCGTTCCTGGAGCCGGGCCTCTGCCGGAAGCTGTACGCCTCCAGGTTGCCATAGTTCAGCGAGCTCGCCGGCACGACGCTGTTGCCCGACAGCGCTTCCATGTTGTTGCGTTCCAGGTATCCGGGATCGCGCTGGATCGCGGGAATGATTTCCTCGTTCTTGATCGATGCCGGCACATTCCAGTACGGATTCACGACGAGGTGCTCCATCGTGTCCGCAAAGATCGGCGTCTCCCAGCCTTCCTGGCCGACGACCACGTTCATCGCCAGCGCAACACTGTCGTTCTTGATGTACTCGAGCTCGAATCCCGCCACGTTCACGAGGATGTAGCTGTCCCCGAGGTCCTGCGGCAGCCAGCGCCACTGATCGAGGTTGAGCACGATCTGCTGTACACGCTCCTCCGCAGACACGTTGAGCTGCTCCAGCGTGGATGCGCCCACGCGCCCGTCCGGCTGCAGGGCATGCCGCACCTGGAAGTTCTCGACGGCCGCCGCCAGGCTGTCGTCATAGACGTTCGGCGCAGCGGCGCCATGCTGCGCAAGCCGCGCCTCGTCGGGATGACCCTCCCTGATCAGCCGGTTGCGCAGCCCGACCACGCCTGCTGCGCTCGCCCCGATCTCCGTCGGGATGTCGTCGCTCACCTCCTGCCAGCCACCCTCGCGCACGATGCGCTGGTACCGGGCGAGCTGGTCCATCAGCAGGTGGTACTCCGGCGCTTCCGGGCGCAGCGACTCGATGATCGCGGCCGGGTCCTCGTCTCCGGCGAGCCGCACCAGCAGCGCATACGTATCCACCGAGTCCTTGGGGATCTCCCAGTCGAGCCCCGATGCAGACGGCTCGAGCACACCGCCGACGAGGTGGTTCGCATACCGGCCGAACACCTCCGACAGCACGAGATCCACTCCCGCCATGTGGCCGGGCTCCTGCGCCTCCTCGAGCGAGTCCTCCTCCACCTGCTGCACCATGCTGAGCGCCACCGGGAAGCGGTAGCGTGCCGGATCCAGCCCGTCCTGGCCCGCGTTCTCCATGACCTTCAGGAGCTGCCACCCCCGATCCAGGATCTCGTCGTAGTCCGTCCACGCCTGCAGGTACCCGCGCTCCCGGTAGAACCGGATCACCGGCTCACTCAGGATGAGCGTGTCCCCATCCGGCAGCCGGATCGTCACAGGCCCGTCCGCGTTCGCGACGATCGCCTCGATCTCCGGGCTCGGCTCCCCGCTCGGATCCCCGCACGCCGCCGTGGCCAGCAGCAGCAGCGCCGCCGACACCGCCCGCACTGCCTTGATCATCGGATTCTTCATGTCTCTCACTCGCGACCGCCCGGCGCAGCGCGTCCGTGACGGAAAAATGTCCTTTTCCGAGGGCGATGAGTGCACAGGGCGTGCCGGACGTGACATGTGGGTTGCATGGCCATCGTTCTGCTTGCGTCGGGCAAGCAGAGCTGCCACGCCGGTGCCGGGGTTACGCCTTCCGGCCGCGTCCGTCAGGCAAGTCGCTTATTACGATGTGGTCTGACGCCGGGCGCGCCGCTTCGCCGTCCACCCCCGCACGAGCCGGTACACACCCGCCGCGAACTGCAGGAATGCAAGCAGGGCGAGCCAGCGTCGATGCACCCACTCCAGTCGCGTCAGGCTCATCGGTGCGCTGAAGACGAACCACATGCCCAGCAGGGCGGCGGCACCGAAGAGCCGCAGCGTGTACGCACTCCTCCATGCGGGCCAGATGATCAGCAGTGCGGCCACCAGCTCGGCGGCACTCACTGCCATGACGCGCAGGAAGCTGCCGAGTGTGGGGATCGCGACGGTGCGGGACTGGTCCAGCCGCTCGGGCGATGGCAGCGTGGTGACGGCGGACCACAGGAACGGCAGCAGGATCACCCAGCTGACGGCGAGGCAGAGCCAGAACAGGAAGCGCGCGCGCGAGGGTTCGGTTGCGCGGGCAAACGAGGGTCCGGGTTCAGGGGTGGACGCCGCGTCCGGGCGGGCACGTGCCGGCTCCGGTTCCCCATGCGAGCTCATGCTGCGCATGATAGCGGACCTCCGCTCGAGGCGCGACAGCGCTGTTTCCTCGCGCCAGGGCAGATTTCCGGGGACCGGATGAACCGGCTCAACCCACGCCCCTTGAGCCTTACGCAGCGTCATGCTGTAGGGTAGGTCCGCCTGGAGGAGAACCGATGCAATACACGGTAAAGGAGCTGGCCGAGCTGGCCGGCGTCAGCACCCGCACGCTGCGCTACTACGACACCATCGGACTGCTGCCGGCCGGCCGCGCCGATCGCAACAACGAGGAGCGGCGGTACGAGCACGCATCCCTGCTGCGGCTGCAACAGATCCTGTTCTACCGCGCGCTGGATTTCCGGCTGGACGAGATCCGTGCACTGCTGGACGATCCGAAGTACGACCTGCTCCAGGCATTGCGGCGGCAGCGCGAGCTGCTGCAGGAGCGTCGTGGGCGGATCGACGCCCTGCTCCGCACGATCGAGAACACGGTGGACCACCTGGAGAGGAGAACGCCGATGGCTGACGAGAAGCTGTTCGAGGGATTCGACAACACGCAGTACGAGGAGGAGGCGCGTCAGCGGTGGGGCGCTGACATCGTGGACGAATCCACCCGGCGGTGGAACGCCCGCTCGCCGGAAGAGCAGAAGCGCATCCTCGCCGAGCAGGAGGACACCTTCGCGACCATCCTCGATGCCATGGACGAAGGCACCGGTTCAGCGCGCGTGCAGGCGGCCGTCGCGCGGCTGCACGAGAACGTGAACATGTTCTGGGACTGCGGCGATGACGCATTCCGCGGACTGGGCGACCTGTACGTCACGGACCCGCGGTTCCGCGCCACCTTCGCGCGCATGGACGAGCGGATGCCGGAGTTCCTGCAGCAGGCGATGAACCTGTACTGCAATCGTCGTGCGGGGCTGAAGTAAGAAGCTCGGTGTGGCGCGTCGCACTCGCGGCGCGCCACGCCGTCCTGTCATGCCGCCCGCGAGTGCTCCGCCTGCTGCTCCACGTGTTTCGGCGTGCAACCCGCCACGCCCAGTCTTCCGAGCATCCGTTCGAGCGGGCAGAACGCCGTGAAGCTGGACTGCAGCAGGTTGGCGCCGACGAAGGCGACGAACAGCAGCCAGGCGGGGCTGTGCCACCAGCTCAGCGCGGCACCGATCAGGATGAATGTTCCGGCAAACCGGCGGATGATGCGATCATCACACATGGTACGACTCCTCGAAAATGAGCGGACAGTTGCACCCGCTGCCGGGTGTGTCGTTGCGAGTCATCAGACGAACGTCTCCGTGGGAAGCACGGCCAGATGCAGCCGTTCCCCGTCCCCGAGGACACTCGCCTCCTCGCGTATCGCCGTCGTGAGCTGCGGCACGCGCTCCGCGGGCACGATGCTGAAGTACACGTCGGCGCTGCCCGGCCAGGCACGGGTGCCCTCGCGCCGGCCGGTCTCGCCCGCACCGTGGGCGGGCTCCAGGCGCGTGTAGCCGCCCGCCTGGTGCGACTCAAGCAGTTGCGGCACCAGCCGTGAGTTCGACCCGCTGTAGATGATCAGCAGCAGCTTCATGTGAGCCTCCCCCGCCTGCCGTGTGACGGCCGACGTATTCCTCGTTTTCTTCACGTCGCGCGAGCTCCCAGTAGAGCAGCGGCACGACGATCATGGTCAGCAGCGTGGCCACGACGGCCCCGCTGATCAGGGCGACAGCCAGCCCCTGGAAGATCGGATCGAGCACCATCACGAGCCCTCCGACCACGACCGCGGCGGCGGTCAGTGCGATGGGGCGGAAGCGCACGGCGCCGGCCTCGATGACGGCATCCCGCAGCGAGCGCCCGCGCGCCTGCGCGAGCTGGATGAAGTCGACCAGCAGGATCGAGTTGCGGACGATGATGCCGGCGAGTGCGATCATGCCGATCATGGACGTCGCCGTGAAGAACGCCCCGCTGATCGCATGGCCGGGCAGGATCCCGATCAGCGTGAGCGGGATCGGCGCCATGATGACGAGCGGCACCTTGAACGACTGGAACCAGCCGACGACCAGCGCATAGATCAGCAGCAGCACGCCGGCGAACGCGAGGCCCAGGTCGCGGAACACCTCGATGGTGACCTGCCACTCGCCGTCCCACTTCATGGCGAGCTCGTCCAGCCGATCGGGCAGCACCGCGTTGTAGCGCTCGATCTCCGCGCCGTCGACCCTGACCTCGTCGAGCTTCCGGTTCATGTCGAGGATCGCGTACACAGGCGACTCGATCGCGCCTGCGACGTCGCCGGTCACGTAGATCGCCGGACGCAGGTTCTTGCGCACGCGGCTGCTCTCGCGCACGCCCTGCTCGACGCGCACGAAGCGCCCGAGTGGCTGCGGTCCCATGGCCGTGGCAATCGGAAGTGCGAGCAGCGCCTCGACCGACGAGCGATTCGCGAGCGGCAGACGCGGAACGATGGCGGTGCCCTCCCGCGCATCGACCGACGGCGCGATACCCGCGCTGTGCCCGGAGAGCGCCAGGTAGAGTGTCTGCGTGATCTGCTCGACGCTCGCGCCGGCGCGCGCCGCGACGCTGCGATCGACGGCGAACCTGCGTGTGGCCTGCGGATCCTCCACGGTCCAGTCCACGTCCACGACGCCGGGCGTGTTCTCGAAGATCGCGAGCACCTCGCGAGCGGCCTCGACACGCGTCTCGTCATCCGGGGCGTAGATCTCGGCGACCAGCGTGGACAGCACCGGCGGGCCCGGCGGGATCTCGGCGATCTTGGCACGTGCACCGTACCCGGCCGCGATCTCCTCGACACCGGGCCGCACGTCCACCGCAATCGCATGGCTCTGCCGGTCGCGCGCGTGCTTCTCGACCAGGTTCACCTGTATGTCGGCGACGTTCGCGCCCCGGCGCATGAAGTAGTGGCGCACCAGGCCGTTGAAGTTGAACGGTGCCGCGATGCCCGCGTACACCTGCGTGTTGTCGACTTCCGGGACGGTGTGGAGGTACGCCGCGATATCCTGCGCCGCAGCCTGCGTCATCTCCAGCGTGGTGCCCTCGGGCAGGTCCAGGATGACCTGGAACTCGCTCTTGTTGTCGAACGGCAGCATCTTGACCTGCACCAGCCGCACGAAGAGCATGCCGACGGACAGGAACAGCAGCCCGACCACTGCAGCGTAGAACGTGTTGCGCCGGCGACCGCTCTCCATCAGGCGGGACATGATGCCGCCGTAGAAGCGCGCGAACCCTGATTCCTTCTCCGTGTGACCCGCGCCTCGCTGCTGTCCTGGCGCTCCCGCCGGTGCCGCGCCGTGCGCGTGCTGCACATGCCCGCGCAGCAGGCGGAGCGCCAGGTACGGCGTCACGATGAATGCAACGGCGAGCGAAGCGAGCATCGCCACGGACGCACCCACCGGAATCGGCCGCATGTACGGCCCCATCATGCCGGACACCAGCGCCATCGGGAGGATGGCGGCGATCACGGTGAAGGTCGCCAGGATGGTCGGGTTGCCGACCTCCTCGACGCCCTCCACTGCCGCCACCTCGGGCGTCCTGTCTCCCATCTGCATGTGCCGGTAGATGTTCTCGACGACCACGATCGCGTCGTCGACCAGGATGCCGATGGAGAAGATGAGCGCGAAGAGCGTGATGCGGTTCAGCGTGTAGCCCATCGCGTAGTAGACGAAGAGCGTCAGGCCCAGCGTGACCGGGACGGCGACGAGCACGATCAGCGCTTCACGCCAGCCCAGGAACAGCCAGATCAGCAGTGTCACCGAAACCGTGGCGATTGCGAGGTGCAGGATCAGCTCGCCGGCCTTTTCCGCAGCCGTCTCTCCGTAGTTGCGCGTGACCGCGACCTGCACGTCCGCCGGAAGCAGGCGCTCCTTCGCCTGCTCCACGCGGGCGAGCGCGGCCTCGGCCACCTTCGTCGCATTGGCGCCCGGGCGCTTGGATACGCTGATCGTCACCGCGCTGGTGGTTGCGCCGTCCGCACCGGTGTGCGTGACGTAGCTGTCCGTCTCGCCGTAGTCCATCGTGACACTCGCGACGTCGCGGACGTACACGGGCGCACCCATCCGGGCCGTGACGACCACGCTGCCGACGTCGGCCACCGTCTCGAGCGGCGCGCCCACGTCGATGCGCAGTACTTCGTTGCCCGTCGCCAGCTCACCCGCCTGCAGTCGCGCGTTCGCACCTTCCAGCGACATCGCGACTTCGCCGGCAGTGACACCGTGCGCCGCGAGGCGCGCGGCGTCGATCTGCACCGAGATCCGGCGCGCGTTGCCGCCGACGACCTCCGTCTGCGCGATGTCCGGCAACGTCCTGATCTCGTCCTGCAGGTACGCCGCGATCTGGCGCAGCTCGTTCGAGCTGTATGCCTCCGAATGCAGAGTGAGCGTGAGGATCGGGACGTCGTCGATAGAGTGCGGCTTCACCATGGGCTGCGTGGCGCCCGCCGGCGCCTCGTCCATGACCGACGCCAGCTTGGCGTGCACCTTCAGCACGCTCTCCTCCTGGTCCTCGCCCACCTTGAAGCGCACGGTCGTCATCGAGTAGCCGTCACCGGCCATGCCGTAGACGTACTCGACGCCGGGGATCTCCCACATGCGCTGCTCGATCGGGCGGGCGAGCAGGTTCTCCGTCTCGCGCGGCGTTGCGCCCGGCATGCCGACGATCACGTCGATCATCGGTACCGAGATCTGTGGCTCCTCCTCGCGCGGCGTCGCAATCACCGCGACGGCACCGACCGCGAGCGAGGCGAGAGTGACCAGCGGCGTGAGCTTCGAGCGCAGGAACGCCTGCGCAACTCTTCCGGCGATGCCCATGCCTACCTCACGCCCGCAGCGCTCGACACCGCCGCATCCGGTCCGGGCGTCGAGCCTGCGCCACTCGGAACGATGATTACGTCACCGTCACGCAATCCGCCGAGCACCTCGACCGAATCCGCGGCTGCCGGTCCGACGCGCACCCAGCGCGTCAGCACGGCGTCGCCCTGCCGCAGGTAGACACCCGTGAGATCGCCCTGGCGGCGGATCGCACGCGCCGGGACCACGACGGTCGTGCGCGTGCCCTGCGGCAGTGCCAGCTCCGCGGCACCCGTGGACGGCAGCGCCGCGCCCGCGTTCTCGACGATGGCGTTGACCGTGAACAGGCCGGAGGCGCCCGGCACCACGCCCTCGACTGTGGCCGTCACAGCGTAGCCTTCGACGTCCGCTGCGACCCGGGATCCGGATTGCACCTGGCGCACCGCATCCGGTGACGCACTGACGGAGATGCGCAATCGGCTGGGATCCTGCACCGTCAGGAGCGGGGCCCCCGGCGCGGCGAAGCTGCCCGGGTCGACCATCCGCTGCACCACGATTCCGTCGAAGGGTGCGCGCACCACCGAATAGGAAGACACGGCCGAAAGCTCGGCCGCACTCGCGCGTGCTGCCGCAACACCGGCCAGCGCGCGGGTGTAGCCGGTCTCGGCTGCGTCGAGCTGCGCACGCGGGGCTGCATCGTCCTCGTACAGCGCACGCATCCGCCTGACGTGCAGCTCCGCCTCGGCGAGGACCGCCTGTGCCTCGGCCTGCGCAGCATCCACCTGCTGGCGCTGCGCGCCGAGATCCCGCGCATCGATGCGCAGCAGCGGCTGGTTCCGGCGCACCGCATCGCCTTCCTGTACCAGCACCTCGGTTACGCTGCCCATCAGCTTCGTGCTCAACGTGGCGTCCGCGAACGGGCGCACCACGCCCGCCGCGTGCAGGTACGCAATCCGGGGCGCAGCGCTCACCGTGTACGCTTCGCCTTCGGGTACGCTCGCAACGACCTGCGCCGGCGCCTCCGCGTGATCGCCGCCACACGCGGCGAGCACGATGGCACCGGCCGCGGCAACGATCACCCCTGCTCTGACATTCATCATCATCGGTTCCCTCGGGAGTCCAGTGCCCAGCCGGCCAGCAGGGCCGGATCGAGTCCAGCCGAACGCAGTCGCTCCGCTGCGCTCACGATCGCTTCGTAGCGTGCGTGCGTGTGGCGCAGCCGCGCTTCCGTCTCCGCTGCCTGCGCACCGAGCAGCTCGACGACCGTGGCAAGCCCACCCTCGTACTTGCGCGCGACGATCCGGTGCGCTTCCACGCTCTGCGCTACGGCCTCGCCCGCGATGCGCATCCGCTCCAGCGCGACCCGCCACGCATTCTCCCGCTGCGCTACGTCCAGCGCCGCCTGCGCGCGCGCCGCCTCCGCCTGCGCCCGTGCGACCTGCTCGCGCCCGCGCGATGCCTGGAGCTGCGCGAGCTGCGACGCACCGGCGAACGGGGTCCACGACGCGACCACGCCCACGCTCCAGTTCTCGTCGCCGCCGTACACGTTGTCCGGGGAGTTCCAGTCGTAGCGCGCCATGCCGTTCACGCGCGGCAGCCAGAGCGACTGCGTCCGCTTCACATCGGCCCGCGCGGCGGCATGACCCGCCTCCGCAGCCCGCACGTCCGCACGCGCGCCCGGAGCGGGAGCTCCGGTCGTTTCATCCTGCGGCGCAATGAAGCTCAGTGCGGCGACGCGCTCGTCAGGCGGAAGCTGAGCAGGCAGGGAAAAGGAAGTGTCGCCCGGCGCGCCGAGCAGCGTTGCCAGCTGTCGCTTCGCGAGCCCCGCTTCGCCCTGCGACTCGATCAGCGCCGCCTCGACTTCGCCGGCACGCACCCGCGCCAGCAGCCCGTCCGACCGCGTGACCACCCCCTGCTCCACCATCGATTCGGCCTGCCGGACGTGCGCGCGTGCCGCGTCCAGCGCCGCGCTCAGCGTTGTGACCTGTTCCGAGGCGAGCACGGCGCCGTAGTACGCGCGCACGACGTCGACACGCGTCGCTGCGGACGTCCATGCCGCCGCGGACGCACGCGCTTCGTTGGCATGCGACGCCGCCCGCCGACCGAGCCACGCGTCCATGTTGAAAAGCGGCTGCTCCAGCACCAGGCCGCCCGTCCAGTTGCTGATCGCATCCGGATGGTTCAACAGCGCAGGGTCGAAGTCCTGCTGGGAGATCGTCCGCTGGCGCAGCTTCGTGCCGAACGCGCCGATCGGATCCGTCGTGCGCTGAAAGCCGGACTCGACGCGCAGCGTCGGCAGAATCCCCTGCAGTGCACGATTCCCCTCCCCGACCTGCGCCCGCGCCTCGCCCGCCGCGATCCGGTTGGCGTACGCGCCGGCGTCCGCCCGCTCCAGGGCGTCGCCCAGCGTCAGCGGCGCCTGCTGCGCCTTCGCTCCCGGCACCGCCAGCATCGCGAGCAACGCAGCCGCGAGTGCTGCCCTTCGGTTCATCCTGTTCTCCCTGATCCCCTGTGCCCAGCGCCCGGCCGGCGCTCTTGATTACATAACTATATGATTATATACTTGGGCGCAAGAGCTGCACTGCGGACCAATCCGGAACGGGAAAGGACACGCCATGGGGAGCACGAGGGAGGCGCCGGTCATGACGGCGCGGCACGACGGGGGGATGCGGTTCGTCGCGGAGATCCGGGGCCACCAGATCGCCACCGACCAGCCGGAGTATGGTCGTGGTGCGGACAGCGCCGCGATGCCGCTGGAATTGCTCGGTGCGGCGCTGAGCACGTGCATCGCGCTGTACGTGCACCAGTTCCTGGCGGTCCGCTCGCTCCCGACGGACGGGCTGCGCGTGGACGTGGTCGCGACGCCGGCGGAGGATCGGCCCAGGCGGATCGGCCGCTACGATGTGGAGGTCCGGCTGCCGGCCGACGTGCCGGAATCGATGCACGCGATGATCGAGCGGGTCGCGGTGAGCTGTCCCGCGCACGCGACGCTCACGCATTCACCGGAGATCAGCGTTTCTCTGGGCGCGGCGGCAGGGGGAGCTTCCTGATGATCGACTCAGCGCGGTTGCCCCTGCTGGCGGCCGTCGCCGACCGGTTCAAGTCGCTCGGCGAGCCCGCGCGTCTGCGGATCCTGCAGGTGTTGCGCGACGGCGAGCGGACGGTGAGCGAGATCATCGAACTCACCGGGCTCGGGCAGGCGAACGTTTCGCGGCATCTGCGCGTGCTCCACGAGCATGGGTTCGTGGAGCGTCGCAGGGAAAAGCTGTTCGTGTACTACTCGTTGCGGGGCGAGGACGTGTTCCGGCTGTGCGACATGATGTGTGCGCGGGTGGAGGAGGACGTCACGCGGACCGCGGAATCGCTGAGAACCGCGTGACGCCCCCGCTCGCCTGAGCCGTCAGGTGGCGGGTTCCGTTGCGAGCTGCTCCCACAGGTAGGCGTACGTGAGCGCGTACATCTGCGCGCGCTGCTCCGTCGTCACGCCGCTCCCGTGCCCGCCTTCCGTCTGTTCGAAGTAGTAGTAGGGGTACCCCATCGCCTCCATCTTCGCCGCCATCTTGCGCGCGTGGCCGGGATGCACGCGGTCGTCGCGCGTGGTCGTGGTGAAGAGCACGCGCGGGTAGTCCACGCCCTCCTTCAGGTTCTGGTAGGGCGAGTAGCGCGAGATGTACGCCCACTCCTCGGGCACGTCCGGGTTGCCGTACTCCGCCATCCACGAGGCGCCGGCCAGCAGCCGGTTGTAGCGGCGCATGTCGAGGAGCGGCACCTGCACGACGACCGCGTCGAACAAATCCGGCCGCTGCGTGAACGCCACGCCGACGAGCAGTCCGCCGTTGCTGCCGCCCATGATGCCGAGGTGCTCCGGGCTGGTGACGCCATGGTCGATCAGTGCTTCGGCGACGGCGATGAAGTCGTCGTAGATGCGCTGGCGGTTCTCCTTGAGGCCGGCGCGGTGCCACGCGGGCCCGAACTCGCCCCCACCGCGGATGTTCGCCACGACGTACACGCCGCCGCGCTCCAGCCAGGCAGCCCCATTCACTGCCGAGTAGCCCGGCGTCATCGGGACCTCGAAACCGCCGTACGCGTAGAGCAGCGTGGGGTTGTTGCCGTCGTGGGCCATGCCCTGGCGATGAATGATGAAGTACGGGATGCGCGTGCCGTCCGTGGACGTCGCCTCGTGCTGCTCGACGACGAGCCCGCTCGCGTCGAACATTTCCGGCATGCGCTGCACTTCCCCGACCTCGCCCTCATCGCCCGACAGGTACAGCGTGGTGGGCTGTGTGAAGCCGCTGTAGGTGAAGAAGTACCGGTTGGTGAAGGGCGACGTCGCACTGACGTCGATGCTGCCCATCTCCGGTGCCGGTACCGTCTCGTAGCTCCATGAACCATCGGCGAAGCTGTAGCGGCGCAGCTCGCCCCGGACGTTGTTCAGCATCGACACGAGCAGGTAGTCGCGCGTCGTCGCGATGGACTCGATCGCCTCGCGCTCGGCCGGCTGCAGCACCACCGTGAAATCACGTGCCCCCTCGAGGAAGCGGTCCACGTCGATGTCGACCAGCGACGCCGCGGGCAGCGTCCTGTTGCCGACCGTCCACGGCGAGCGCAGGCGCACCAGCAGCCGGTCACCCAGCACGTCCAGGTCGGCGTCCAGCGGCACGTCGATCTTTACCAGTTCGCCGTCGCGCAGCACGTGCGTCGTCCCGGTATAGAAGTCCGGACGATGCATGACGACCTCGTAGCGGCGATCCGCCGTTTCCCAGGTGCCAACCCAGACGCCCATGTCCTCCGGCGACGCCTCGAAGATCGTGCGCGCCGAGCGCAGCGGCATGCCGCGTTCCCACACCTTCGCGACGCGCGCGTAGCCGGACGTCGTCATGCTGCCTTCGCCGAAGTCCGTCGCGACCAGCAGCGTGTTACCGTCGATCCAGTCCACGCTCTGCTTCGCCTCCGGCAGGCGGAACCCATCATCGACGAACTGCTTCGTGTGCGTGTCGAATTCGCGTACCTCGACCGCGTCCGCGCCGCCGCGCGACAGCCGGACCAGGCAGAGGCGGTACTCCGGCGACAGGCAGGTCGAGCCGCCCCACGCCCACGGAACTCCTTCGGACTCCGCCAGCGCATCGATGTCGAGCACCGTCTCCCATGCCGGCTCACCGCTCACGTACGAGTCCCACGTCGTGCGGCGCCAGATGCCACGCTCGTGCTCGGCGTCCTGCCAGAAGTTGTAGAGGTACTCGCCCCGGATCGACGGCATCGCGATCCGGTCCTCGGAGTCCAGGATGCGCGCGGCCCGGTCCAGGACCGGCTGGTACACGGCGCTGCGGGACAGCTCCTCCACCGTGCGCGCATTGCGCGAGCGAACCCAGTCCAGTGCCTCCGGCGACTCGACTTCCTCGAGCCACAGGAACGGATCCGACTGCTGTGCCGACGCCCGGTCGGCCGGAACCACCATTGCCATCGCTGCCAGGAAAACGGGAATACGGGTCATGATCACCACCTGAGCGGGAGAACGCAGACCAGTCTACCGCTGCAGTCGCAGAACCTCAATGCGAGGTCCAGCCGGCGCGCGGCGCGCCGCGGCGCTTGTGAAAAGTCCGTAACTGGACTATTTTGGTTATATAGTCCCTTCTCGCACCCTGCCCAAGGAGGAGCCCATGGGACTGCCGCACGTCGAGGCGCCGGATGTCACCAGGGAACGCATGGCGCAGGCGGGCCTGCGCACGTTCTTCCGGATCGCCGCGCTGTGGGACCTGAGTGTGGAGGAGCAGATGCGGCTGCTGGGGAGTCCTGCGCGGTCGACCTACTTCAAGTGGAAGAAGGAGGGGACCGACTCACTGCCGCACGACGTGCTGGAGCGGATCTCCTATGTCCTGGGCATCTACAAGGCGTTGCAGGTGCTGCTGCCGGACGAGCAGGCTGCGGACGCGTGGGTGCGCCGGCCGAACGATGCGCTGCCGTTCGGCGGTCGATCGGCGCTGGATCGGATGCTGTCGGGCAATGTGGCGGACCTGTACGAGGTCCGGCGCTACCTCGATGCGGAGCGTGGCGGGTGGCCGTGAGCC
>DASTYK010000046.1 GCA_035764935.1 Longimicrobiales bacterium
TCCACAGAAAGCCCGCCGCCACCAGGAACACCAGGTTCGGCAGCCATGCGGCGAGCGCAGGATCCATCGCTCCGCTCGCGCCCGCCGCGCCCGCGACCCGAAAGAACAGCATGTAGAAGATCGTGATGCCGAGCGCGATGCCGATGCCGTATGCCGCGCTGCCTCGTGCCGCGGCATTGGCTAGAGGCATGCCGAAGAGAACGATGATCAGCGTCGCACAGGGAATCGCGATCTTCTGTGCCTGTTCGACCATCAGCTCGAGGGGGTTGCCGCCGGAGCGACGCTGCGCCTCGATGAATTCGCCCAGCTCCGCGTAGCGCATCTCCTCGGGCTCGCGCGGGATCGCGAGCAGCTTCTCCGGCTCGTCGTCGAAGCCGCGCACGCGCGCGGTGCGGAAGCGCCAGGTCGATTCGGACTCCGGCCCCGCGTACCGTCGCAGGAATCCGCTGCTGATCGTCCAGCCGCTGTCGGCGGAAAAGCGCGCGCGCTCCGCGGTCAGATGCACGTGCGGACGTGCCGGCGGGTCGCCCTCCTGCTCCATGACCAGCCCCGTTATGGCGTTGGTCTCCGGGTCGAGCCGGCGCACCTGGTACACCGTCCCGTCGGGCCCGCGATACACGAACGACGAGCGGGTCGGCTGCGACTTCGGCTTCTCCCGCATGACCTCCGCCTTCATGCGCGTCGTGACCGGCACGACCTCGGTGAGCACGAGGCCGAGGGCGGTGAAGGCCACGCCCAGGAGCGGTAGCGGCAGCAGCAGTCGGAAGAAGCTGACGCCGCCCGCCTTGGCGGCCGCGAGCTCCGAGTGACGCGCCATGTTGCTGACCGTGAACACCGTCGCGATCAGTGCCGCGATCGGCATCGACCACGAGATGAACAGCGGCATCTGGTAGAGGTAGCCGAGCAGCAGGTCGCTCATCGTGAGGCCGCGCTCCGAGTAGCGACCGACATTGTCCGTCCAGTCGCCGATGATGAACAGCATCGGCGCGGCGAGGACGAACAGGATGAAGAGTCGCAGGAACTCGCGTGCGATGTAGCGATCGAGCGTCCGCATCAATCGGCGCCCGCTCCCGCCGGCGCCGCGCGCCGGCGACGGAACGGCTTCGTGAGGAAGGACTTCGTCGTCTGCACGAAGTCGTCGAAGCCACCGCCGCGCGTGGTGGACGTTTCACGGCCGATGCGCGACAGCCCCCACAGCGCGAGGCCGAGAAAGGCGATGTTCGGCAGCCACGGGCCGACGAACGGCGCGATCGTGCCCGCATCGCCGAGCGACTCACCGCCGATCAGCGAGATGTAGTAGATGCCGAACACGATCACGGAGAACAGGATCACCATCCCTGCGCCGCCGCGCGGGAAGCGCACGGCGAGTGGCGCGCCGATCAGCACGAACACGATGCACGCGAAGGGGATCGCCCACTTCTTGTGCCATTCGACACTGTATTCGTTGATGCGACGCTGGAGTGTGCGCGCGCGGTTCTGGAACGCAGCAAGTTCGCTCGCGGAGCGCTCGGCGACGTAGTCGCTCGTAGTGCCGCCCTCCGGCTCGTGCGTGCGGATATCGGCACTGTAGCGCTCGGGGTAGTCGTTCACGTTCACGGTGTACGCCGCGCTCGGCGGCGGGAAGCGGTCTTCGCTGCCCGGCGCCTGCCCGGAGGGCCCGCCAAGCGCCATCGCGACCGCAGCGCGACCGAGACTCGCGGCCTCCGCGCGCAGTGAATCCATCTCCGTACGTGCGGTGTCGATCGTCGCCTGCAACTGCGCGAGCGACATCTCACGGTCACTGCGGTACTCGCTCGACTGCTCGCGCTCGAGGAGCGTGTTCACACCGGCGAGCTGCATCAGCTGCTCCCGGAAGTACACGCGCTGGAAGTTCTCGCGGTTCTTCTCGTCGACCTGGTTGATCCAGCCGTCGTACAGGATCATCAGCAGGTTGGTCTGGTCCTCGCTGAACGTGATGCGTCCCGAATCGGCGTACACCGTGCGCGGCTCGGCGGGCACACTCAGGTCATAGATGACGACGTCGCGCATCCGGTTCGTGCCCGGATCGATGTGCGCGGCCTGCAGGTAGTAGCGTGAGCGGTAGTTCTCACTGCGGATCTCGTTGATCACCTGCTCCCGCAGCTCCAGCGTCGGGCTCTTGCGCGCGATGTCGGCCAGCAGGTTCTTGAGGCGGTGGTTGGTCTCGGGCAGGATGCTGTCGTTGAAGTACACCATGCCGCCGAAGAGCAGGACCGCGCCGGCGAGCACCGGCACCATCAGGCGGACCAGGTTCACACCGCTCGCCTTGAGCGCCGTGATCTCGTTGTCCGCCGCCATCTGGCTGAACGCGTAGAGCACGGCGACCAGCACGGCCATCGGCAGCGTGAGCGCGATCACGTGCGGCAGCGACAGCAGACCGACCTCGATGATCACCCACGTGCCCAGCCCCTTGCCGGCCAGGTCCTCGATCCGCCGCGCAATCGTGTTGATGAAGACGATGCTGGTCAGGACGCTGAGCGCGAACAGGAACGGGCCCAGGTGCGCCCGCAGCATGTATCGTGTGAGAATTCGCATATCGTCCCGGCGGCGGTCCGGGAGGCCCCGGATCGGGCCAGCACCGGCAAACGCGAAACACTACCCGCGGCCTCCGTGTCATACAAGACGACCGCGCTTCCGTGGTACACGGGCCGGCATGCATCGTTCGACGCCGTTCGGCGGCCAACCCGGTGGCGCGCGCCGCTATGGCCCGGCCCCGCAATCGACCCTAGCTTCGTGCGCATGATCGAGACCCCCTGGAATACGACGTCCCTGCGCCGCCACCGCGGCGCGATGCCCCGCCGTCCGGGGCGCGCGGAACCCGTTGCGACGGGTGCGGCGGGCGAGCCCTTTCGCCGCCGCGCAGCGCACGCGCTGTGCGCCGTGGCCGTGCTCATCCTGCTGCTCGTGACCGGCGCATGCGCCAACGGCAACGAGGGCAGCGGCCAGATCGCTGCGGCTGACGTGCCCGCATTCGACGCCGACAGCGCCCACGCGCTGCTTCGCCGGCAGGTAGAGTTCGGACCACGCGTCCCGGGCACGCCCGGTCATGCGGAGCAGCTGCAGTGGATGGTCGAGTACCTGCGCGAGCGCGCTGACTCGGTCATCGTGCAGAGCTTCGACCAGCCGATCGAGGGTGCGGAGCCGCTCCGGCTGCACAACGTCTTCGCCCGCTTCGCTCCCGAGAACCCCACCCGTATCCTCCTCGCCGCACACTGGGATACGCGGCCCGTGTCGGACCAGGAGGACGACGAGGCCCGCCAGCAGCTGCCGGTCGCCGGCGCGAACGACGGCGCCTCGGGCGTCGCCGTGCTGCTCGCACTCGCGGACATGTTCGCGGCGCAGCCACCGCCGATCGGCGTCGACATCCTGCTGACGGACGGCGAGGACTTCGCCACGGAGCCCGGCGACTACGACAACATGTATCTCGGCGCGAAATACTTCGCGGCCAACCAGCCGGCCGGCTATGCACCGCTGTACGGCATCCTCGTCGACCTCGTCGGCGATACGAACCCTCGCTTCGAGATGGAGGGCTACTCGCTGCAGTACGCGCCCGAGGTCGTGCAGCGCGTGTGGCGCATGGCAGAGGGAATCGGCTACGGCAACATCTTCGTGCGCAGCAGCGGCATGTCCGTCATGGACGACCACGTGCCGCTCAACCAGGGTGGCATCCGCACGATCGACATCATCGACATGGATTACGGCCCCAACAACGCGTACTGGCACTCGCAGAACGACGTCGTGGAGAACACGTCGTCGCGCGGGCTGGGCGCGGTGGGTGACGTCATCGCGGCGTTGATCTACCGGGGAGGGTAGGGCAGCGAACCGACGTGATTGGCGGTTCGTGGCGTAACCAGGTTGACTGCACTCCTGCGAGCACTGCGCAGCGATCAGCGCTGGGACGCCTCGCGGCGTGATGCGAGGCCAGCGCCCGGCGCCGGCCTCGCCACTCCCTAGTTCCAGTTGTCGATCTTCAGATCTCGCGGCGAGGGGCGGCCCGTACCGGTTTCGACATACGCTCGGAGGCTGAGCAGGAACGTCGCCCACTTCATGCTGCAGTGCGAGGTGAACTCCACGGCTTCGCGCCAGTTGCGGTGGCCGAACAGCACGATCGTCGTGCCGTCCTCCTGCGTCAGCCGGTACGTGATGTCCGTGCCCACCCACTCCGGCGGGCCTTCCACGCAGCGCCACCTCACCTGCGCATCGCCGTCCGGCTGCTGCACCTCCATTACCATCCGACCTTTGACCGCATCGTGGTCGCGGAACACGAACTCGATGCGCCCGCCAACCGCGCTGTCGCCGCTGACGTCCTCCGTCCACCACCCCGCCAGCCCGTCGATCGACGACAGGGCCTGCCGCACGGGCTCCACAGGGGAATCGATTCCGATCCGATGAATGATGTCGACCATTTGCAGCCTCCCCACCTTGAATGTTGATGCACAGCCACCACCGGCTGCCCGGACCGTTACCGGCCCTGCGCAACAGTAGAAATATCACTTGCAAAACGCAAGTGACATGGGTAGAGTTGAGGGGCAGCTGACCAGGAGAGTGCAATGAGAAAGCGGAAGGGCGGGCCGAGATCACACTGCCCGGTCAACTACGGCCTGGAAGCGTTCGGCGACCCGTGGGCCCTGCTGATCCTGCGCGACATCGTGTTCCGCGGAAAGCGGACGTACGGCGAGTTCCTGCGGGCGGAGGAAGGCTGGGCGACGAACATCCTGGCCTCCCGGCTGGAGCACCTGGTCAGTGTCGGCATCCTGCGACGCGACCCGGATGAAAGCGACGGTCGCAGGGACATTTACTCTCTGACGGACAAGGGGCTGGACGTGATCCCGGTGATTCTCGAGATGGTGCTCTGGAGCGCGAAGTACGATGCCGACTCCGAGGCGCGCCGGATCCCGCGGCTGATCGAGTCGATCCGGTCAGACAATCGCGCCACGTTCGAGGAAGTCCGGGAGCGGGTGCGCAGCGGAGAGGGGATCGTGAAGTACTACGTCGAGTAGGGCGAGTCAGGTCGCCCCGGGTCGTCCCATCCAGCCATCCTCCTGCCCATCCGCCGCCCCCATCATCGCGCGCACCCGAGCGGAGGCGCACGATGAAACTGACCAGAGAGGAGTCCCAGGCCCTCGCGTTCATCGGGGGCATGATCCTGATCTCGGCGATCGCGCGATTCGCCGGCCGGCCCGGCCCGGTCGTGATCGAAGGCAACCAGGTCAGCATTGCGGAGCTGCAGGCGGGCAGCATGGCGCTGATGAGTCGTGCGAATGCGGCGGAGGCCGGGGCATCGCTCGGCTGGGTGAACGTGAACGTGGCGACCGAGGCAGAGATCGCGGCGATCCCGAAGGTCGGCCCCGCGGCGGCCGCGGCAATCGTGGCGGAGCGCGAGCGGCTCGGCGCACTGGAGCTCGACGACGTACGCGCCCTGCCGGGACTGAAAACGTCCGTCCTTGAGGCGATCGCCGACAACGGCAGCTTCGGCACGTGGGACGACCCCGGTCGAATGACGCCGCCGCCGGGTCGCGGCGCCCTCCAGGAGCCTGCGAAGAAGAGGACCGGACAGGGCACGACAACGCGCTCAACGAGCACGCAGCGACGGCCAACCGTCGTGACCGGCGGCAGGCGCTCCAGCGCGTCCACTGCGCCACCGGTCGTCGTTCGGCGCACGCCGACCAGTGCCGGCGGTCCCGCCGCGCAGCTGATCCCGGTGAACGAGGCGACTGCCGAGGAGCTGCAGCGGCTGCCGGGCGTCGGACCCGCACTGGCGGCCCGCATCCTCGCCCATCGCCAGGAGCACGGCCCGTTTCGGACACTGGAAGACCTGGATGCCGTGAGCGGCATCGGTCCCGCGCTGATCGAGCGAATCGGGCCGCTGGTGCGGTTCTGAGGGGTTGGGGCCGGCGGGGCCGTGAGGGCCGTCGGGGCGAACTGCGGGACGGGGTGTTCGGGCCGGCGGGGCCGTCAGGGCCGTCGGGGCGAACTGCGGGACGGGCCGGGCGTCGCGCTGCCGGCCGCGCCGGCCCCGACGGCCCAGACGGCCCCCACGGCCCGGCGTCGCCCTCCATGAACATTTCGTAACCTGTTGTCACTACACATTTCTGCTTGACCCGTGCAGACTACATCGGTAACTTTTTTCCCTCCCCGACACGTCCGCCGAGGCGACCACGATGAGTGTGCGGACGGGACCCCGGATACCTATGGCGACTGCGACGACAGCAGCAACCGACCGGATCGGTGAACTTCTGGTACGTGAAGGCCTGATCACCGCCGAGCAGCTTTCGGCGGCGCTCCAGGACGCGCGTCAGAATGGTCACCGGATCGGGTACGCGTTGATCAAGCTCGGCTTCGTGCAGGAGAGCGAGCTGACGCGCGCGCTCGCCAAGCAGTATCGCGTCCCGGCCGTGGACCTGGACCGGGTCCAGGTGGATCCGAAGATCGTCAAGATGGTTCCGGGCGACCTGGCCCTGCGCTACCTGGTGCTGCCGCTGCGCCGGGTCGGGCGGATGCTGACGGTCGCAATGGCGAACCCGACGGACGCCGGCGCGATCGACAACCTGAAGTTCATCACTCGCCACGACATCGAGCCGGTGATCGTGGGCGAGTACACGCTGCGCAAGCATCTCGAGACCTACTACGGCGTCAAGGAGGACGAGAGCGCGCTCGCGCAGATCCTCGACCAGATCGAGGGTGACGGGGACGTCGAGCTGGTCGAGGAGCAGGAGGACGAGCTCTCGGCCGCGGCGCTCCAGGCGCAGGTCGACGACGCGCCGGTCGTCAAGCTGATCAACGGCATCCTGACGGACGCCGTGCTGCGCGGCGCGTCGGACATCCACGTCGAGCCGTTCGAGAAGGAGATCCGCGTGCGCTACCGCATCGACGGTGCGCTCATGGAGATCATGAAGCCGCCGATGAAGCTCAAGGCGGCGCTGACGTCGCGTATCAAGATCATGGCGTCGCTCAACATCGCGGAGCGACGCGTGCCGCAGGACGGCCGCATCAAGCTGAAGATGAAGAACAAGGTGATCGACTTCCGTGTGTCGACACTGCCGGTCATCTTCGGCGAGAAGATCGTGCTGCGTATTCTCGACAAGAGCAACCTGACGCTCGACCTCGAGAAGTTCGGCCTGGAGCCGAAGGCCGAGAAGGACTTCATGGCCGCGATCATGAACCCCTACGGCATGGTGCTGGTCACCGGCCCGACGGGTTCCGGTAAGACGACGACGCTGTACTCCGCCCTGTCCAAGATCAACACCGAAGAGGTGAACATCATGACGGCGGAGGACCCGGTCGAGTACAACATCTACGGCATCAACCAGGTCCTGGTCCGCAACGAGATCGGGATGACGTTCGCCGCGGCGCTGAAGGCGTTCCTGCGCCAGGACCCGAACATCATCATGGTCGGTGAGATCCGTGACATCGAGACCGGCGGCATCGCGATCAAGGCCGCGCTCACCGGTCACCTCGTGCTCTCGACGCTGCACACCAACGACGCGCCCTCGACGATCACGCGTCTGATCGACATGGGGCTGGAGCCGTTCAACGTCGCGGCCGCGCTCAACTGCGTGACCGCGCAGCGGCTCGTGCGCCGGATCTGCAGCGGCTGCAAGGAAGAGGCGACCTACAGCGACGACTTCCTCGATGCAGCGGGCGTGCACGGCGAGGAGCGCAAGCTGACGTTCTATCGCGGCAAGGGCTGCGACAAGTGCGCCGGCAGTGGCTACAAGGGACGCGCCGGCCTCTACGAGGTGATGGCGATGTCGCCCGAGCTGCGCAAGCTGATCATGCACGGTGCATCGTCGGACGAGCTGCGCCAGCAGGGTCTGAAGGAAGGCATGCTGACGCTGCGCATGGACGGCATGAAGAAGGTTTCGCGTGGTGTGACCACGCTCGAGGAAGTCATCAAGGAGACGGCAGCATAATGAGCACCACGGCGCCGCCGACGGCGGCGGCACCCCGCCAGGCGGTCAACCTGCGCAACCTGCTGGACGAGATGATCCGGCGCGGCGCGAGCGACCTGCACATCACGGCGGGTGAGCGACCGAAGTTCCGCATCGACGGCCAGATCACGAATGCGACGTCGGACGGCGAGCTCTCGCCCAAGGAGACGCTCTCGATCGCGTACTCCATCCTGACGGAGGCGCAGAAGAAGCGCTTCGAGCAGGAGGACGAGCTCGACTTCTCGTTCGGCATCCAGAACCTGTCACGCTTCCGCGGCAACGTCTTCAAGCAGCGCGGCTGCGTGACGATGGTGATCCGCCAGATCCCGTTCCAGATCAAGACCGCCGACCAGCTCGGCCTGCCCAACACCATCACGCGCCTGGCCGAGAAGCCGCGCGGCCTGGTGCTGGTCACCGGCCCGACCGGCTCCGGCAAGTCGACGACGCTGGCCGCGATGATCGACAAGATCAATCGCGAGGAGCGGGGTCACATCCTGACGGTCGAGGACCCGATCGAGTTCGTGCACAAGCACCAGGGCTGCATCGTGAACCAGCGCGAGGTCGGCGCCGACACGAAGAGCTTCAGTGCCGCACTGAAGTACGCGCTGCGCCAGGACCCGGAC
The DNA here is from genome assembly GCA_035764935.1 of Longimicrobiales bacterium. NCBI lineage: Bacteria > Pseudomonadati > Gemmatimonadota > Longimicrobiia > Longimicrobiales > Longimicrobiales bacterium. The sequence goes on from DASTYK010000046.1 coordinate 8,573, forward strand.
GTCGTGCTGATCGGCGAGATGCGCGACCTGGAGACGATCGGCGCCGCACTGACCATCGCGGAGACCGGTCACCTCGCGTTCGCGACGCTGCACACCAACTCCGCGGCCGAGACGATCAACCGCATCATCGACGTGTTCCCGTCGAACCAGCAGTCGCAGGTGCGCGCCCAGCTCGCATTCGTGCTCGAGGGCGTGGTCACGCAGACGCTGCTGCCGAAGAAGTCGGGCGGGCGCGTCGCCGCGTGCGAGATCATGGTGTGCACGCCCGCGGTCCGCGCCTGCATCCGCGACGACAAGGTCCACCAGATCTACTCGATCATGCAGGCCGGCAAGAAGTTCGGCATGCAGACGATGAACGACGCGCTCTACCAGCTCTACATCCAGGGCGAGGTCACGCTCGAGGACTGCCTGCAGCATTCGAGCGATCCGAACGAGTTCCTGCGCATGTCGGGCGAGAAGATGCCGGAAGGCATGGGGACGCAGCCGTAACAGGGTGAGGCGGGCCGGGGCCCCGGGCCGTGGGCCCGGGCCCGCATTTCATTGGACATGCACGGAGCCAGGACATGCCGACATTCGCGTACACTGCACGAGGTCTGAACGGCGACATCACGGCGGGCGAGATCGAGCTGCCGAGTCGTGACGACGTCGTCGGTCATCTTCGCCGGCAGAAGCTGATCCCGGTCAAGGTCGAGGAGAAAGCCGCCGGGCTCAACATCACGTTCGGCAGCGGCATCGGCACGCGCGACGTCGTGATCTTCACGCGTCAGTTCGCGACCATGATCAACTCGGGTCTGCCGCTCGTGCAGTCGCTCGACATTCTCGCGAAGCAGTCCGAGAACAAGGCGATGCGCAAGGTCGTCGAGGACGTGCTCTACGACGTCGAGTCCGGCCAGACCCTCGCCGACGCCATGCGCGGCCACGAGAAGGTCTTCACCGACCTGTACGTCAACATGGTCGCGGCCGGTGAGGCCGGCGGTATTCTCGACACCATCCTGCTGCGCCTCGCGACCTTCCTCGAAAAGGCCGACGCCCTCAAGCGCAAGATCAAGGGCGCGATGGTGTACCCGGCGGTCATCATGACCGTCGCGATCGGCGCCGTCGCGATCCTGCTCATCTTCGTCATCCCGACGTTCCAGGAGATGTTCGAGGGTGCGGGCATCGCGCTGCCGGGTCCGACCCAGTTCGTGATCTTCCTGTCGGAATTGCTGCAGGCGCGCTGGTGGGCGTTCCTGCTCGGCATCGTCATGTTCGTCGTGCTTCTGCAGCGCTACTACAAGACGGACAACGGGCAGCTCGTGCTCGACCGGCTGCTGCTGAACATGCCGATCTTCGGGCCGCTGCAGCGCAAGACCGCGATCGCGCGCTTCACGCGCACGCTCGGGACGCTGGTCGCCTCCGGCGTGTCGATCCTGGACGGCCTTGAGATCACCGCCCGCACCGCGGGCAACCGCGTGGTGCACGACGCAATCATGGAGTCGCGCGCGTCCATCGCCGGCGGTGAGACGATCAGCGAGCCGCTCAAGAAGTCCGGGGTCTTTCCGCCCATGGTGGTGAGCATGATCAACGTCGGTGAGCAGACCGGCGGCCTCGACGAGATGCTGACCAAGATCGCCGACTTCTACGACGAGGAAGTCGATGCGGCGGTCGAGGCGCTGCTGGCCGCGATGGAGCCGCTGATGATCGTGTTCCTGGGTACCGTCGTCGGTGGTATGATCGTGGCGATGTACCTGCCGATCTTCGATATGATCAATGCGGTGGGGGGTGAGGCGGGACCGCCGGTAGAAAGTGGAGAATCGGCACCTGCAGATCGCCACTACGATTCATAGAATCATTCCGTGTTGGATCGTAGATCGTGACAAGTTCTATCGTGCGTTGGCGTAATTGCCCTGGCGACAGGTAGACGCGCGCCGAAATTGCCGAGCTGGGAGTGGCGTCTATTTCGATGCCTGCCCCCCGGTTCGTTGCGGGGTGTCACACCAGCAGGCAATCAGGTCGTTTTGCGATTGCCGGCAACAAACATGGGAACCGGCCGTAACGTCGCATTGCAACCGTAGCTATGAAGATGAACCGGTGACTGCTCTCCCGGGTAGCGCGATGGTCAGTCTGAGTCACACGATCCCGCCCAGTCCCGGATTTGACCTTCAAGGCAAGTCGGTTGGCGCCGCCG
>DASTYK010000047.1 GCA_035764935.1 Longimicrobiales bacterium
GATCGAACCCCAGCGCCTCGATGTTGCGCAGGATCAGCGGCGCGGTGTCCGGCAGCCCGCCGTCGATCAGCACGTGACCGGCCGGCGATGCGATCAGGACGGACGCGAGCCCGCGTGTTCCGACATAGTAGGTGTTGCCGAAGAGGTGGACCGGCCGGCTCGGCTCGTTCCACTCCGCGCACGGCGGACAATCGGCCTCGGAGTACGGCTGTGTGAGTGCTGCATCCTGCGCGCGAGCCGCGCTCGCACAGACGAGAACTGCACCTGCAACGATCACTGCACGAATCATCTGCTTCCCCCTCGTGAAACCCGCCACCCAGCCCCTTGCTGAACTGTCGCGCAGCATCGCTCCGGCGGGCACGAGACGCAAGTCACGGGGGCGCTGCCCCGTGCGCCAGCCGCGGATGGCAGTTGATCCTGGCCGGATTGCGCCGGCCGTACCGGACCGGGAGCTCGCTCCGTCAGCGCTGCAGCGTGACCGCCCGGGCGCAGTCGGGGTCCACCGGTTGTGGCGGGTGACACGATCCATCGAGTCGGACATCAGCACCGCGGGACGGAAATCCGGGAGCGACGCCGTCCGGGGCATGGGCAGTGCATCTCATGCATGGAGGCGTGCAGCGGAAGGGGAGCGTGACGGGTCCCGTGGAGGAACAGGCGGGCCAGTCGTCGAAGGAGCTGGCGGAATCGTTCCCGACGCATCAGAGGGAATGGCTGCCGATCGTTGCGCTCGCCGCTGTGCTGCTCGTGCTGCTCGTGCTCGCCGCCACGCCGGCACTCATGCTCCATCGCATGTCGCGCACGACCGAGCGCATGACGACACTGCTGCTGCCGGCGTACGAAGCTGTGCGCGACTTCGCGTACGTGACCGAGAGGCGACTCGCGGCGGCGCGCAGCGTGGCACTCAGCGACGACCCGCGCTACCACCTCGAGCTGGCAGAGGGGCGGGCGGCGGAGGACAGCGCGCTGCGGGTGATGGAGCGGCATGCGGCCGAGCTCGGCGTGCGCTTCAGTGCGCATGTCGACACGCTACGACAGCTCGTGGCGCAGCGTGACTCTCTCGAGCGGGCACTCGGCGCGGCGGCAGGTCCGGGCAGCGTCGTGCCCCTTTCGCGTTTCGACGCCCTCAACGCCGAGACCCTGCGGCAGGTGCAGCATCTGCGCGGCGCGCTGTCGGATGTTACGGACATAACCCTGAACGAGAACGCGCGCTGGGCGGGCAGGCAGCGGCAGGTCGCCGTGCTGCTCGGCATCATCGCCGCGGCGGCCGCACTGCTGCTCGGCTGGTTCGGCCTGCAGCAGCAGCGCCTGCGGCACACTGCACAGCACGCGCGTGCCCTCGCCGAGCGACGTCGCGGCGAGCTGGAGCGGATGACGGAAAGCCGCGAGCGGCTCCTGCGCGGGTTCACCCATGACATGAAGAACCCGCTCGGCGCCGCGAGCGGTTACCTGCAGCTCCTCGCCGACGGCATCATGGGAAGGATGACCGCGGAACAGAAGCGCAGTGTCGACCGCGCCAGCGGCTCCATCATGTCCGCACTCGACCTGGTCGACGAGCTGCTCGAGCTGGCGCGCGCAGAAAGCGGTCATCTCTCGATCCGCCGGATGCGCACCGACCTGCGCACGCTGGTGCGCGACGTCGCCGAAGAGTATCGCGGCCAGGCAGAGTGCCGGGGGCTCGCTTTTGATGTCGCCCTGCCGGCACAGGTGCCTCCGATCACGACCGACCGGCGACGCGTGGGCCAGGTGCTCGGGAACCTGATCTCGAATGCGGTGAAGTACACGCAGGAAGGACGTATCCTGATCCGGCTGGACGTCGTCGGAGACGGAGACGGCTCGACAGACCGGGCCGCGATCTCGATCGAGGATACGGGACCGGGCATTCCACGGGAGATGCAGCCGCGGCTCTTCGACGAGTTCGTGCGCGTCGAGCCGCACGACAGCGGGGGCGCAGGCATCGGGCTCACGATCGCACGGCGCATCGCGCATGCGCTGGGTGGTGAAATCACGCTGCACAGCATCGAAGGGAAGGGCAGTGTGTTCACACTGTGGCTGCCGCTGGACGGGGAGGGACCGGGTTGAGGGGATCGCAATGGTGGCTCCACCGCGCCGGCAGGCGTGCGCGCTCCGCGCGGGTTCGACATCGCCGATGCATTCCGCTGCTCCTGCTGCTGCCGACGCTGCTGGTCGCGTGCGATGACGGGCGCAGCGGGCACGCCGCACGTGCAGACGAGCATGCGACGTCCGCCCGGCCTGCTGCACGCGCGCCGAGCGTCGGTCTCGACAGCACACTCCTCGCGCAGGCGTACGACAGTGCTGCACGCATGCCGCGGCTCCGCAGCCTGCTCGTCGCACGCCACGGCGAGCTGGTGCGCGAGGCGTACTACAACGGTGCGGACGCGAACGCGCGCACCAACATCAAGTCGGCGTCCAAGAGCATCCTCTCGGCGCTGGTAGGGATTGCGATTGCCGAGGGGCACTTCACCGGCCTCGACCAGCCGATCGCTCCACTCTTTCCCGAGTACACGGCGCGCGAGGCCGACCCCCGGATGGCCGGTGTCACCGTAGGCACACTGCTGTCGATGCAGGCGGGCCTGGAACCGACGTCGTTCGGCAACTACGGCTCGTGGGTCTCGAGTGGCAACTGGGTCCGCAACGCACTCACGCGCCCGTTCGTCGACGAGCCCGGCGGACGCATGCTCTACAGCACGGGCAGCAGTCACATCCTGTCGGCCGCACTCACGCGCGCGACCGGCATGAGCACACTCGCCTACGCGCGCAGCCGCCTCTTCGAGCCGCTCGGCATCGAGCTGCGCGGCTGGACCACCGACCCGCAGGGCGTCTACTTCGGCGGCAACGAGATGCGGCTCCGCCCGCGCGAGCTGCTCGCCTTTGCCGAGCTGTATCGCCGGGGCGGAACTCACGAGGGCAGGCAGATCGTACCGGCAGCGTGGATCAGGGACTCGTGGACGCAGCGCACGACGTCGCGCTTCAACGGCCACGGCTACGGCCTCGGCTGGTGGATCCGCGAGCGCCGCGGCTACGACGTGTACTTCGCGTGGGGCTACGGCGGACAGTACGCGTTCATCGTGCCGGAGCTGGAGCTCACCGTCGTGACGACGTCCGATGCGGTCTCGGCACGGGAGGGCGGCCACAACCGCGCGCTGCACGACCTCCTGACGAACGTGCTGATTCCGGCGGCAGAGCGGGGGGCGGCGCAGGTCTCGATGTGAGCGAACGGCAGCGTCTGGGGGCAGCGGCCGCCGGATGCGCGGCGCAGCCCCCGACGTGAGCGACACCCTGGCGGTGGGCGGCGCCCGGGATGCGCGGCGCAGCTGCGACGTGACCGACGCCCTTTCAGCGGGCAGGCGCGGGAAGGCGCACCGGATGCTCGCCAGCGCGACCGCGCAAGCTCGCGCCGAAGGTGCGCTCCCCGCGTCGTATGTAGTCGCTCAGATGTACCCGAACAGCGGCGGAAACGTCACCACGACGATGGCCGCCCAGATCGCGTACACCCACAGGTAGTTCGTCTGCCAGCGCTCCAGGTCGCTGAAGCCGCCACGCCGCCGCAGGAACCGCACGTACAGCACCGCGGACCACGCCAGGTTGACCAGCAGGATCACGTTCTCACCCAGCGCCGCGACACGGTTGGGCGTGAAGCCGAACTCGTTGATCCGCGCCGCGATCGCCCACAGCGCGACCGCATCGGCCAGCAGCGCACTCACCACCAGCACGACCTGCAGCACATCGAAGAATCCCGGCGGTGCGCCCGGGTCCCGCGCCGAGATGGAGTACAGCAGCAGACCGAGCACCACCACCAGCAGCAGGTCGAAAACGATCAGCAGCTCGCGCCCGATGTCGAGCGGTCGACCGGTGAGCAGCATCGTCACCAGGAACGTGATCAGGGCCGCCGTGAACAGCGGCGTGAACAGGCGCGTGAGCACGGGCGCCATGTTCTCGATCACGCTCTGCTTCGCTTCCACCAGCCACGACGCCACGACCACCGCACCGACCGCGCCGCAGGGCAGGATCCACTGCTCGAAGATGGGCTCGATGTCGATGCCGATCGCCTCGAACGTGAGCGCGGTGAAGCCCATGAGCACGCCACCGCCGAGCGCGATCAGCACGAAGTAGATGAACAGCTCACCCGAGAAACGGATGAAGTCCATCCGGCCCGCCACCTCGCCCCACCGGCCGCCCGCGTATGCGACACCGACCACGATCCAGAGCGCGATCGGCAGGTGCAGCGCCGTCAGCGCTTCCGTGTTCCCCTGCGGCCGGAACGGGTAGACGTTCGCAAAGACCAGGGCCAGGGCGAAGGCGAGCGCGAGCCAGCGGAGGGTGCCGGTGTCGAGCTTGCGCTTCCACGCGAAGTAGCCGGTCAGCAGCGGCAGCACGAAGAAGCTGACATTGCGCGCGTAGACGTTGGCATCCTCGTTCAGGTCCAGCCCGAACAGCGCCGGCAGCTTGATCGCGACCGCCGCCGCCACCGCTACACCAAGCGCCACGAGCGCGTCACGCGACGCCCACACGTCGGGCTGCCCCACATCCGCGGGCATTGCGACCAGCTGCTTCCACAGCCGCTCCGAATGTTCGCGCGCAAACTCCCGCGAAAGCGTGTCCAGGTCGCCCAGTCGCTTCACCGCGACCAGGAATGCCTCGTCCGTAGCGAGCCCCGCGTCCACCAGCACCGCCACCTGCTCGCGCAGGTGATCCTCCAGCTCCGCGACGTCCACTGCATGAATCGCCTGCCGCCGGCGGAGATAGCTCCGCCACTGGTCGATCTGCTCTTCCAGCGTTGCCGCGTTTTCCTGCGTCGACATGGTCAGGCTGCCTGCAGCAAGGGAATCAGGAATGCCGGCCCTGCGGCCGGGCGGGAAAGGGCCGGAACCAGGCGCAGCCGCGCCCGAAGGGGCAGCATCGCACCCGGTCCACGGCCGGGAACGTGTCGCGGCCACGCAGAACGACGCGCTGCATCGAACATGGCGCGCAACGACGGCAGGAGGTCAGCGGCGATCCAAAGCAGGGCGCGCGCCACCGGCCGGGGCGTCGGAACCGAGAGCGACAGGCCGCCCCAGATGCCGCGCAACGTCGCGTCAACCGCCTGCCACTGCCGGCGCTCCTCGGCAAGCTGCGATCGACCTCGCTGCGTGATCTGGTAGTACTTTCGACGTCGCCCCGTCTCCGCCGTCTCCCAGCGCGCCTCCACGTGCCCCTGCCGCTCCAGCCGGTGCAGCACGGGATACAACATCCCGTCCGTCCACTCCATCGCCCCACCCGACAGTTCCCGCACCCGCTGCAGGATCGCGTAGCCGTAGCTGTCCCCTTCGGCCAGGATCGCCAGCACGATCGGCGTCGAGGACGCGGCAATGAGGTCCTTGTTGATCTCCATGGCACTCATCCAGAGCAGGGCTCAGGTGACCCAACGGCCGCCCCGGCGGTCCGTGACCGGCGGGCGGCATACCTGATAGTACTATACATGGAGGTGTTAGGTATGGGAAGGGGTCGAATTCAAGGACGGCGGTGGCGCTTCGGCCCACCCCGTTCGTGGACGGCGGTGGCGCTTCGGCCCACCTGGAGGCCCGCAGGCAGGGCCGGTGGTGGGGCTGCCGACTCCCCTCCCGCGGCCAGGGCCGGTGGAGGGGCTGCCGGACTCCCCCTCGCGGCTGCAAGGACACTGAAATGCCACGCCCTCCGGGCTCAGGGGCACCCAGCCGGGAGTCGGCAGCGTCCCGCCCGCGTTTCGGGAGTTCGGCGTATTCAGTTTCCTCCAGCCTGACTGCCCGCGACGGCGGCACCCGGATGCTTTGGCCCATCCCGCCAGCCTCCCGCCCCGACGTGCAATCCAGGTTTGGAACGCCGGCTTCGCTGCAGGCGGGAATCTCGATGCATCCTGGTGGACGCATCCCTTTTCCGCCCGCGGTACGCGGACGATGAAAGGCAACGTTGCGCGCATCCGTCATGAATCGAACGCGAGCAACATTGCCTCTGATATTCACAGCCAACGTTGCACGCGTTCACCGGGCACCGGAAGCGAGCAACGTTGCCTTTGATAATCACAGCCAACGTTGCACGCATTCGAAATCGCACGGACCCGAGCAACGTTGCCTTGGACGTCCCGCCGGAATCAGGAGGCGGATTTCGCTGCACGGGCTCGCAGAGCACGCTCACGACAACGATCCGCAACCAGGACCGAGCGCCGTCACCAGCACCCTCGACCTCACATCAGGCGACCATGGCAACTCATCCGCGGAATTCACCGGATGCACCGGACTCACCCAACCCACCGTATTCAGCGAGATCAGCCAGTTCGCAGGCTCCACCGGATCCGCCGAAACAGTTCCGGCGCACCACGTCGGTCGAGACCGCATCAGGCGGACGCGCCGTTACCCCGCCCGCAGCCATCCCGCGCGACACCACCGTCCCGCGCGAAACCGCCATCCCGCGCGACACCACCGTCCCGCGCGACACCGCCGTCCCGCGCAACACCGCCGTCCCACCCGAGACTGCCGTCCCGCCCGACACCCCCGTCCCACCCGAGACTACCGTCCCGCGCGACACCGCCGTCCCGCGCGAGACTGCCGTCCCACCCGACACCGCCGTCCCGCGCGACACCCCCGTCCCACCCAACACCGCCGACAACCGCATCGCCGCCCTCGCCGCGCGACAGCACGGCGTCGTGTCACGCGAGCAACTGCTGCGAACCGGCGTGACCGAGCCCGCCATCGATTACCGCGTCAACCGCGGCCAGCTTCAGCCGATGGTCCGCGGCGTTTACCGCGTCGGTCCGATCGAGGGGCGGTACGCGCGGGAGATGGCGGCGGTCCTCGCGAGCGGCGCGGGTGCACTGCTCAGCCACCTCAGCGCCTGCGCGGTGTGGCGGGTCACTCGTCCACGCAGCAGGGACGCGCGCGTCGACGTGACCGCCCTGGTTTTCCGGAGGCCCGGTCCGTTGATTCGCGTGCATCGCACGAGCGCGCTGCACCCGGACGACATCGCAAGCCGTCACGGCATCCCGATCACGAGTGTCGCGCGGACGCTGGTGGATGTCGCCGGATGCATGGACCGGCAGGAGCTGGAGCGCGCCGTGTCGACGGCGGAGCGCGCCGGCCTGACGACGCGCGCCGCCATTCTGCAGACGCTCGATCGACATCCGCGCCGCTGCGGGGCACCGGTGCTGCGCGCTCTCCTGGACGGTGGCCCGGCGCTCACCCGTTCCGAGGCCGAGGAGCGATTCGTCGCGCTGCTGCGGCAGGGGGGCCTGCCGCTTCCGGAGGTCAACGCGGTGCTGCACGGCTACGAGGTCGACTGCGTGTGGCGCGCGGAGAAAGTGGTGGTGGAGATCGACGGGTACGCGTTCCACGGCTCGCGCGCGGCCTTCGAGCGCGACCGCCGGCGCGACGCCGCCCTGATGTCCGCGGGCTTTCGAGTGGTGCGCCTCTCGTGGCGGCAGATCACGCGCACGTCGCCAGCGGTGCTGGTCGCGGTTGCGCAGATTCTCGCCGGGGCCGGGAGCACGCGATGAACAGTGCGGCCGTCGCATGACACGTGCATCTTCCGGACGGCCCCTTGGACGCTACGGCGGCTATACCCTGCGGCACGCGTCGACATAACGAAGGCCGCTGCCGATCACGACGGACGTCGCCGCAGTTCCGGCCGACACAGGATCGAGATGCACGAAACCAGGCAAAGCGACGCCGGTCACGCGAACACCCGCGCCAGGCGCCTGCTGCTGGTCGCGGGCATGCTCCTCGTCGCGTTCAACCTGCGTTCGGCGCTCGCGAGTGTCGGGCCGCTCGTCGACCCGATCATGGATGCGACGGGAATGTCCGCGACCGCATTCGGCTTTCTGACGACGCTCCCGCTCATCGCCTTCGGCTTGGTCTCGCCTGTCGCCCCATCGTTCACACGGCGGATCGGACTGGGGAGCGCGCTGGTCGTTGCGCTGGTGCTGATCACGGCCGGGACGGCGATTCGGCCGCTGGCTGGTGCGACGCTGCTCTACATCGGCACGGGCGCGCTCGGCGTGGGCGTCGCACTCGGCAATGTGCTCCTGCCCGCTCTCGTGAAGCGCGACTTCGCGCACCGATCCGGCTCGATGACCAGCCTCTACTCGAGCATGATGGGAGTGGGCGCGACGATCGCGGCGGCGACGACGGTGCCGCTCGCGCGTGGCATGGGCTGGCGCAACGCGCTCGCGTTGTGGGCGGTGCCGGCTGCGATCGCACTTGCCTTCTGGTTGCCGCGCGTGCGTGCCCCACGCCCGGCGCGTGCGCAGATGGAGGGCGGACCGAGCGCATCGCGGGCGCTCGTCCGCACGACGCTGGCCTGGCAGGTGGCGCTGTTCATGGGGTTCCAGTCGCTCACGTTCTACGTGGTGCTCGCGTGGCTGCCGGACCTGCTGCAGAGCCGCGGTGTCAGCGCTGCGACGGCCGGGCTGCTGCTGGCGCTTTCCCAGGCGACGGGCATCGCAGGCTCCGCGATCGTCCCGTTCCGTGC
>DASTYK010000048.1 GCA_035764935.1 Longimicrobiales bacterium
GGGACCTGGAGACGGGATATTGTATGCGATGCAGGGCGGGGTGAGCAACGGTGGGGCGGCCTGGGCCGGCGGGGCCGTGAGGGCCGGCGGGGCGAACAGCGGGGGTTACCCGCGAATCCGCCGCTCGCCCCGACGCCCCGCCGGCCGTTACGGTCCCGACGGCCCCGCCGTCCCCTACTTCGCCCGCTCGATGTACTTGCCCTCGCGCGGATCGACGCGCAGCAGGTCGCCCTGGTTGATGAAGGAGGGGACCTGTACGGTGGCGCCGTTGGAAAGGCGCGCGGGCTTGGTCATGGCGGTCTTGGTGGCGCCGGTCATCGCGGGCTCGGTCTCGACGACCTCGAGCTCCAGCGAGGACGGCAGTTCGACGCCGATCGGCTTGCCCTCATGGAACTCCGCCTGGATGACCATGTTCTCGGTCAGCCACTGTGCCGCGTCGCCGAGGGCCTCCTCGTCGAGCGCGAGCATCTCGAAGTTCTCGTTGTTCATGAAGTGATAGTGCGTGCCGTCGTTGTAGAGGTACTGGAGATCGTGCGTCTCCATCTGTGCCTTTTCGACGGTGTCGGCCGCGCGGAAGCGGTGCTCGAACATGTTGCCGCTGCGCAGGTTCCGCATCTTCACCTGCATGAACGCGCGCAGGTTGCCGGGGGTGTGGTGGTGATAATCGACGACACGGCACGGATCACCGTTGAAGACGATCACATTTCCTTTACGAATCTGCGTGGCGGGCATCGCCATGGGCTATCTCTCCAGGTCCGGACGGCGGTTCGGCGTCAGCCACGTAGTTTCGGCAACAGCGCGGGATTGGACAACCCCTGGCCGGTGCCCTGCCCAGGCGAAGGTGGCTGGCCTGCAGGCGGAGCGGGCGGGCACGTCGGGCGTCCGGCGGCGGATGGTCCTACCGGTTCCGCTCGTCGATCCACTGGCGGATCAGCGGCCAGACCTCGGCGCGCGCAGTGCGCCCGACCAGCATGTCGACGTGGCCGAAGTCGTGGGAGAAGCCGGCTTCGCGGGCGAGCAGCAGCCACTGCCTGTCGCGGGATGCGACCGAATCGAGGAGCGCGCGGCAGGAGGGTGGTGGTGCCCAGCGATCGGCGGCGGCGGCAATGACGAGGAGCGGGACGTCGAGGGCCGCGATGGCGGCGTCGTAGTCGGTGCCGTCGTCGCCCTGCCAGCTCCCGGCGAGGTTCCAGTTCATCCACTGGATCATCACGCCTGCGAGCTCGTCCTCGGGTCCCAGCCGGAGCCTGCGTGCCGGGAACCTGCCCAGCAGCTGCGACGTGGTGCGCAGGGTCAGTGCGGCGATGCGGCTGAACGGCTGGAGCCATGGGAACGGCGTGCCGAGGATGACCATGCCGCGGATGCGTGCGCGCAGCGTCGCGTCGGTCGCGACTGCGACGAGTGCGGCGGCGCCACCGGCCGAGTGGCCGATGAGGAAGCCGCTACGCTCGCGGAACGCGGTTTCAAGTGTGGCGGGCACGTCGTGGCGGGCCCAGTGGTCGAAGCGCCAGTGATCCTCGGGCCCCGGCCGGGCGCTCATGCCGTGCCCGCGTGGATCCAGCACCCACGCATCGTAGCCGTGCCGCGCCAGCTCCCGGGCGAAGCCGGTGCCGCGCGTGCCGAGCCAGAAGGTATGGTTGGAGAACGTGCCGGGGACCATGACGACCGGCACAGCGTCGGTGGGGCCGGTACGGTGCAGCGCGAGCCGGACGCCGTCGGCGGCGTCGATCGTGACGTGTGCGACGTCGTCGGCCGCGCTGTCGTCGTCTTCCGGAGGCTTTCGGGTGGTGTGCATCGGTCCCCGGTCAGGAGGAACGCCGCCCGGCGCTGCGCTCAGGACGTCTGCGGCACGAAGATGCGCAGCGCGCTGCGCGCGACGGAGGCCGTTACGGGAGTGGTGCCGCTCGGGTCACCATCGACCTGGACGGGCACGGCCTCGTCGCTGTCGATCGTGATCTCCTCGGCCTGGAAGTGGAGCAGGCTGGGATCGACGCCGAAGCGCTTGTGTGCCGCGTTCCAGAGCACCGCGGCGAACTCCGGCAGCTTGCGCGGTGCGACGACGACGACGTCGAGCAGGCCGTCGTTCCAGGAGCTGGTCGGCCGGGGTGCGAGCGGGAAGCGGATCGGGAGGAAGCCGGTGAACAGCTCGCCGACATTGGCGACGAGCACCGTGACGGCATCGACCTCGAGCAGCTGACCGTCGCGCGTGATGCGGAACCGGACGGGTGCGGCGTTCAGTGCTTCCTTGACGGCAGCGTAGATGTAGGCGCCGAAGCCCCAGCGCTCCTTCAGCTCCCGTGTAGCGGTCGCCATGACGGCGGCATCGAGGCCCGCGCCCGCGACGAGTGCGAAACTCCGTCCGCCGATGCGCCCGATGTCGAGCGCGCGGGGCGTTCCGTTGACGGCGACCTCGATGGCTTCTTCGACGTCGAGCGGGATCCCGAGATTGAGAGCGACCTGGTTGGCAGTGCCGCGCGGCACCACCGCCAGCGGTGTCCTGGTCCCGGCGAGACCGGTGACGGCCTCGGCCAGGGTGCCATCACCGCCGACGACGCAAACGGCGCGGTAGCCCATGTCCGCGGCGTGCCGTGCGAGCTCGGCCGCGTGTCCAGGGTGCTCCGTCTGGCGGAGGTCGAAGTCCGCGCCGCGCGCCGCGAATGCGCCGCCGATCTCGCGGACCAGCCGGTTCAGGTCGTCCTGCCCGGCAGCCGGGTTCAGAAGTACGAAGGTGCGACCGGCGTATGGGCCGGTCGCACCCTCGATGATGTGTTGCGTCACGACGACTCAGGCGACGCGTGTCGACTCGGGCGCCGGCGCGAGGGCCGCGAGCCGCTGCACGCGCTCCTCCGTCGGCGGATGGGTGCTGAACAGCTTCATGACGCCGCCCCCGCGCAGCGCGGACAGCGGGTTCACGATCGCGAGCTGGGCGGCCGCGGGGTTCACTTCCATCGGAATGCGATGCGCATACGCGTCCAGCTTGCGCAGCGCGTTCGCGAGCCCGTCCGGCCGGCCGGCGATCTCGGCGCCGGTGCGATCCGCCTGGAACTCGTTTGCACGGCTGATCGCGAGCTGGATGATCATCGCCGCGATCGGCGCGACGATCGCCATCGCGAGCAGCCCGATCGGGCTGTCCTCGTCGTCGCCACGGAAGCCGCCGAAGATGGCACCCCACTTCACGATGTTGCCGATCATCGCGATCGCGCCCGCCATGGTCGCGGCCACGGTGCCGACCAGCATGTGCCGGTGCTTGATGTGTGCGAGCTCGTGCGCGATCACGCCCTCCAGCTCTTCGCGCGACACCAGCTGCATGATGCCGGTGGTCACGCAGACCACCGCGTGCTTGTGGTTGCGCCCGGTCGCGAATGCGTTCGGCTGCTGGGACGGCGCGACCGCCACGGTCGGCATGGGCAGGCCGGCACGCTGACGCAGCCGGTCGACCATGCGGTACAGCTCCGGCGCATCATCCGGCCCCACCGTCTTCGCGCGGTACATCCGCAGCACGACTTTGTCGCTCCACCAGTACATGGCGAAGTTCATGACCGCCGCCAGCACGAAAAAGACGAGCGCGCCGCTCGAACCGCCGATCCAGCCACCGATCACGACGAGCAGCGCCGTCAGGCCGGCCATCAGCAGGAACACCTTCATTGTCTGCATCGTGGCTCCTCCGAGTCACAGTTTGGCTGACAGAATCTACCCGCGGCGGTCACACCCGGTCCAGACGCACCGGGCCGGACGGGACGGATTCAGGCGTGCAGCGCCATGTGCCGTGCGCGTGGAATTGTTCAGCGATGGCGGCCGCCGCCGGTCAGTAGCTCCACTCCCGGAACAACGAAAAGCCGTACACCTTCCGGAAATCACCGGCCCGGAGGCCGCCGAAGCCCGGTGTCCGTGCGAACCGGTCCTCACCGAAGACTTCGGCGGTGAACGTCGGGTTGAGCATCCATTCCACCCGGAAGCCCGGCTGGAACTCGCCGCCGAGCTGCTGCGTCGCGGCGACGTAGAGTGGCCCCCAGTAGCGGCCCACCTCGAGGTTGGTGCCGGCGATAGGATTGAGCCGGTCCTGGCGCGGCAGCGCCAGGTTGTCGGCGGCGGCCGTGAGCCCCACGTAGTCGACCAGCCCATAGCGCTGCGCCAGGTTCTGGAGCAGGCTCGCGGCAGAGCCGAGCACGGTAGGCGCCAGCGTGCCGACGCCCAGGTTCGTCAGGCCGCCGCCGCTGCCGTCGCCCGCGATGTCGAGAGCGTACGTGGGCACGCCAAAGAACAGGTAGCTGGCGAGGTCGGATTCGCTGATGGGCGGCTGCTCGTCGCTGGTGAGGCGGACGCGCGGCGCCTGCAGCGACCCGCTGAGCTGCGCCAGGATGTCGATCGGCTCGCCCTGCCCCACCCCGCTGCGCGCCCGGTACACGGCCGTGATCGCGAGCGTCGGATCGAGCCCCGGCGTGCCGGGAAACTCGACGGTGCCTTCCCGCACGTCGAAGCGCCGTGTCTGGAAGGGCGGGTACGTCAGGTCGTAGGTGCCGCGCTGCGCCTCGAGCAGGCCCGTGATGATCAGGTCCTCCTGGCGCCGGTCGAAGGCGACCGTGAGGTCGCCCGTGACCTCGACGTTCATCTCGCTGCTGCGGATCCAGGAGCCGGGCCCGACCGTCACGCGCGTGTCGCGCACGGCCAGGTTGCGCAGGAACGGATTCTGTGACGCGGGCAGTACCCGGCGCACGGAGACGAGCGTGGTGTCGACGACGTCGAAGAGCAGCGGGCTGTCGAGCCCGACGACCATGTACTGGCGGTAGATCTCGTCGACATAGAGCGCGCCGCCGTTCACGGTCACCGTCGCGGACACGACGGGCTCGCGGTACGTCCCGCGCAGCCAGGTGTTGCCGGAGGCGTTGAGGACGACGTCGCGCCGGTTGGCCGCGAGCAGGTTGCTGGCGAGCAGGCGCAGATCGAGCTCGGGGTTGGCCGGCTCGGCGAAGTCGATGCGCCCGGTCACCCGGGCGGAGCCGCCGTCCGTGCGCGCGAGGCCGCTGCGCGAGCGCGGCTCCTCGGCGCGCGCGCTCGCTTCCACGAAGAAGACGCGGTCCTGCATGACGTCGAAGGTCGCCGCGACGTTGCGGTAGCGCACGCCGACCGGCGCCCACGTGGCGGCTCCGCCCTCGACCCTGAACCCGCCGCCGAGCTCCGTGCTGCCGGTACCGCCGCTCGCGGTCAGCTCACCGTTCACGTAGCCCTGCACGTCCTCGAAGCCGCCGACCAGCCCGAGCGCGATGGCCAGCGGAAAACTGTCGGCGCGCAGCACGAAGTCGACCGGTACGTCGAGCGTGCGTCCCGCGACTGGCATGAGCCGGAGGTCGAGCGGCAGCCGTCCCGATGCGGTCAGCGCAGGCCGGTTCGCGTGGAGTGCGTCGATGTCGATCTCGAGCAGCGTATCGCGGTAGGTCACGACGCCGTCGACGCGCGCGAGTCGCGCGTTGCGGTACTGCAGGGTGTCGATCGCGAAGCCACCGCGCAGGTACGGCGTCGTCGTCGTACCGGTCAGTCGCAGGTTGCCCTGCAGCGTGCCGTTCTCGACGCTGCCCAGCGCCGCGAGCTCGAGGGCGCCGCTGACGGGCACACCGACGGCACCGATCGTAAAGTCGAGCGGCAATGCCACGCCCTCGCGTGTACCCCAGGCGAGAACGCCGCCGCCATCGACGTAGCCTGCTCCGTCAACGCGCTCGATGCGGAACGGATCGATCGTGAGCGTGCCGTCGGCGAGTGTCGCGCGTCCCTGCTGCGCGAGCCGCCAGGTGTCCGCGCGCACGCCGAGCACGAGCGTGTCGACGTCCAGCATCGTCGCGCTGTCGCTGCGCTGCAGCAGCGCGCGCAGCGCGAGGGCATCCCGCGGACCGCTTCCGTGCGCGGCGATGTTCAGCGCCGAACCCGTGCCGATGAACGTGGCTCGCAACGAATCGAGACGGGCATCGAGCAGGTACAGCGAGTCGGCGCGCATCGCGACGTCCCACCGTGCGCTGTCGGTGCCCAGCCGGGTCGCGGCCAGCTCGAGCTCGCCACTGCCGATCCGCTCCCGCAGATACTGCAGGTCGAGCACATTGCCGGACACACCGAGGTCGAAGGCACTCACGCCGCCGGTGAGCGTCGCGTTGGCAGCGAGCGAGCCGGCAACGCGGGGCGCAGCGCCGGGCTGCGGCAGGTCGTCGAACAGCTGGTCCTCGAGGGAGGCGAGGGAGCTTCCGTGCGCCGCCACCTCGATGGTGCCGCTCCGTCCCTCGACCAGTCCAAAGCTGCCCCGGGCATCGAGGCGCAGCGCCTCCGTCGCGGCGCGCGCCGAGTCCAGCAGCAGCAGGCCATCCTCGACGCGCGCATGCGCGCGGGCGAGCGGCGCAAGCATGTCACCGGCCAGCACGATCCCGGCGATGTCGGCGGAATCGACACGCAGCGCGAAATCACCCTCGAGGGCCGACAACGACGCACCGGCGAAATCGAAGTCGATGCGGCCGGAGAGCGTGGCCGGCGGTGCGGACGAGTGCAGCGAATCCAGCGTGAGCGCACTCGTGAGCGCGTAGCCCGTGTAGCGCTGGACGCCGTCGCTGCGCTGCAGCGCGGCGTCCAGCAGCAGCGGGCCGCCGCTGGTAAGCAGGTCGGCAGTGAGTGTCAGGTCACGCAGCGTACCGCGCGCGTGGATCTCGCCCTCGGCATTCCCGTGCAGGCCTGCCAGCGCCGGGTAGTAGGCGGCCAGCTCGTCGAGGGAGGCGGGCAGCGCGTTCAGCGTCAGGTCGAACGCACCAGCCCGTCCGAAGGTGCCGGACCCCGTAAAACGCGAAACCGGCTGCTCGGGCAGCCGGTGCGTGAGATCCGCCGTGAACTCGGTCGTGCCTCCACCGGTGCCGCGCGCTTCGACGCGGCCGTCGACTCTTCCCCGCAACCCGGTCCCCGGCCGCATCCGTTCCAGGATCGCGAGATCGAAATCTCGCACCTCCGCCCGGACGTTGCGCGCGGCAAAGCTGCGCGTGGCGTCGAACGTACCACGAACCCGTGCACTGCTTCCCGCGCCGGGCCCGCTCTGCAGGCGGACGTCGCCGTCGATCTCGAGTGCGGACAGCGGACCGGTCACTTCGACGGTCCCCACCAGCAGCCCGTCGACCGGCAGCTCGCCCGGCAGCAGGTTCTCGATGAACTCGACGTTCAGCGGAGACGCGCGCAGGTCGACCTGCGTGAAGTACAGCGTATCGCCGAACACCACGCCGAAGGTGCCGGCGAGGTTGGTGCCGGGCGCGAAGAGTCGCGCATCCTCCGCAAGCAGCAGCGTGCCCTTGGGCTGCTGCGACTGGATGCGGATGCGGCCCTCGCCGCCACCCTCCTGCGGGAACTCGGCATAGACCCATTGCAGGTCACGGAAGCGCATCTCGTCGGCATCGACACGGATGTCCATGTCGAGCCGATCGCCCCCGGTGATGACGCGACCGATCATCGAGCCGCGTGACTCGGGGAGCTCGAAGGCAGGGACCTCGAAGGAGATGATGCTGTCGCGCATGACGAGTCGACCGCGCATCGACTCGAGCTGCAGCGGCTCGCGCCACACCACGCCGTTCATCGACAGGTCTTCGATCTCGATGAGGCGCCCCGGCTCCACGGGTGTTTCCCAGACCACGCGGTCGAGTCGCGCCTCGATGTCCCGGAACGTCATCACGCGGGCGAGGCCGCGCTCCATCTGCTCCCATGTGACGCTGAGCGTATCGCCGGGCTGCTCCACGTCGAGGGGCATGCGAACGGTGGCCAGGCCGTCGACGATGCGGGCGTCCTGGAAGAGCACCAGCGTGCGACCGGGTTCCTCCTGGCCGGGCGCGGTGTCCGGGAAGACGTACTCGAAGTTCCAGGCGGTGTCGCCCGGCAGCTTCTCGATGTAGACCTCGGGCCCGTAGAGCACGACGTCCTCGAGCACGATCTCGCCGCCGACCAGCGTCCGCCAGTTGTAGGCGACGGCGGCGGAATCGACCCTGACGAAGGGGCGGCCGAACGGATCGATGATCGCGACGTCGTGCAGCGTCGCGCCGCGCAGCAGCCCACCGCCGGTGACGCGGCCCACCCGGACCTCGCCCTCGATGCGCTGCTCCAGCCAACCGAGGCCGAAGAGGCGGAACCGCTCCATGCCCCACTCCGTGCGCGTCACCAGCGTCACGACCGCAAGCACGAGAACGGTACCGGCGAGAATGCCGATACCGACCCATCCTGCGAGGCGCGCACCGCGTTTCACTTCACGTCCACCCTTCGTGCAACGTCGTCAGAAAGCCTGCCCGATCGAGAAGTGCAGCTGCAGCCGATCGAGGAACGAATCGTACGGGTTCCAGCGGATCGCCGGAAGGCGCACCAGCCGTCCGCTGTTCTCGAGCTGGTCCGGCGGATAGCTGACGCCGGGCTCGATCGGCTGGCAGCCATCCTCGAGACACACCTCCGTGGTGAACACGTCCAGGGTCTCGGCACCGCCGCCATAATAGCCGAGATCGACGCGAATGGGTCCGATCGGGCTGAAGTAGCGGAAGCCGATGCCGGGCGTCACGACCAGCCCGCTGGATCGAACGTCGCTGCCGCTCGACCAGATCTCGCCCGCATCGACGAACGCGGCGCCGCGGACGTTGTCGCCCCAGACGGGGAACCGCAGCTCGATGTTGGCCTCGACCAGCGAGGAGCCACCCGTCGGCCGTACCTCGAACACATCGTCGCCGCGCAGCTCGGCCAGCACGGTTGCATCGCAGGTGCCCGCGTTTATGGACTGTGCGCTGCACCCCTCCCAGACCAGGTCTCCCGCGGAATCCCGGTTGGCCAGTTGCTGCGCGGCATTGACGGTCAGCAGCCGTGGCCCCAGGCGATACTGCGCAACACCCCGCACCGTGTTCGCGCCACCCGAGTAGAAGCGCTTCTGCGGGTGCAGCCCGAGGCCGGCGCCGAGCTCCTCGATCACGCGGGTCGTTCCGCCGGCCAGGCGGCCGGCAAGGATTACGCCGGGCGTCAGCGTCCGGTAAAGGGAGGCTTCGCCGTAGACCCGCGAGTAGGCGAACTCCGAGCCGGTGAAGGACGTGGCAAGCTCGGCCTCCGCGCGCAGCCGGAACCCGCGGGTGGGGGCGAGCAGGCTGTTGGTGCGGTCGCGGACGAACATCAGCGAGAGCGGCGCCAGCCAGTGGCGGCTGCGCAGCACGTCGATGTCGCTCTGCTCGCAGGCGACGAAATTGACGCAGAAGATGATGTCGTCCTCGGACTCCAGGCTCGTCAGCTCCGGCCGGTACCCGAGCGTGAGCGACGCGTCGCGACTGACGAGCCGGCTCACCGAGAGGTAGCCGCCGCCGCCGGTACGCACGAAGACGTCGGGCACGATGACGCGCTCGGCGAAAAGGC
>DASTYK010000049.1 GCA_035764935.1 Longimicrobiales bacterium
CTCCTCCGCGTCTCTGCGTGAAAAGGAGCAGCCAGTGACACCTCACAAACACCACCCGCCGACGTGATCGCCGGCCGCGACCCGCAGCTCGAGCGCGCGGCGGTCAGCCTCCTGTTTTCACACGGAGGTCACAGGGGGGCACAGTGGACACTGAGGAAGATTCTCGATTGCTCATTTTCACGCAGAGTCGCAGAGGAGCAGAGGCGCGGAGCATCGCGTTCGTCGCGCGCGTCCACCTCGCCAGCAAATCAGAAATCTGATGTTTGCATGGCGGGGGGCCCACGCTGTTCGACGAATTGCCACTGTGACCACTGTGTCCGCTGAGCGCTCCGTGTGAAAAAAAGGGAACCTGCGCCTCTGCTCCTCCGCGCCTCTGCGTGAAACGAGGAAAACCAATGACACCCGGAAGAACGATGAACCGAAGGCAAGCCCTGAAGTCAGCAGCAGCGGCGACCGGATGGATGATGGCCGCGCCATACCTGAATCTCGGCCGGTTCCGCCTGTTCGCGCAGGCCGCCGAGTACTCGGCGCGCACGATCCGGCTGATGCAGGAATCGCTGGTGATCGACATGCTGAGTCCGCTCACGCTGAACTGGCCGCAGCAGGGGAAGTGGAACCTGGACGCGGAGAACTTCACGGACGCGGACTTCCAGCGCTTCCGGGAGTCGGGGATCAACGTCTTCCACGTCGCGTACGGCATGGGCGGCATCGACCCGTACACGACGGTGCTGGAGCACATTGCAACGCAGAACAGCTTCATTGCGGGCAATGACGAGCGGGTGCTGCGCATCGACAGTGCGGCGGACTTCGAGCGGGCGCGCACGTCGGGCAAGATCGGGATCATGATCGGGGTGCAGAACAGCTCGCACTTCCGCCGGCCGGACGACGTGAACACGTTCCACGCGCTGGGTCAGCGCGTCTCGCAGCTCACGTACAACTCGCGCAACCTGATCGGCAACGGCTCGACCGAGCGGAGCGACAGCGGGCTGAGCGATTTCGGCGTGCGGATCGTGCAGCGCATGAACGAGGTCGGCATGGCGGTCGACACGAGCCACTGCGGCGACCGCACGACGATCGACGCGTGCGAGGTGTCGGCGAAGCCGGTGCTGATCACGCACTCCAACGCGCGCGCTCTCGTGAACGGCCATCCGCGCACCAAGCCGGACGAGGCGATCCGCGCGATGGCGAAGACGGGCGGCGTGATGGGCATCACCGGCGTCCGGAACTTCGTGCGCCACACCGAGCCGACCACGATCGAGCACTACATCGACCACTTCGACTACGTCCGCGACCTGATCGGCGTCGAGCACCTCGGGATCGGCAGTGACATCGACCTGGACGGCTACGACGACATGCCCGCCGAGGACTACGCGCAGCTCAAGGCCGGCTACAAGGACAGCTACGCCTTCCGCGACAAGATCGACATCGAGGGCATCGACCATCCGAAACGCATGTTCGACGTGACGGAAGGGCTGATCCGCCGCGGCTACAGCGACGACGCGATCCGGGGCATCCTGGGCGGCAACTTCGCCCGCGTCCTCGCCGAGATCTGGACGAAGTGAGGGCAGCCGGGATTTGATCGGTTCACACAGAGTCCACCGAGGTCCACGGAGACACAGAGGTTTGCTGTTCCTGTGTCCTCTGCGACCGCTGTGACCGCTGTGTGAAACTGAGTAACTGCTACCAGTTGTTCTGCTCCATCAACGGGAGGAACCGATGCGGCGTCCGTGGCATCTGGCAGGGCTGACAGCACTGGGTGTGTCGATGCTGCTCTCGGGGGCGCCGGTCGGTGCGCAGACGCCGGAGCTGAACGTGGCGTCGCCGCGCGGGCCGACCGATGCGGCCGAGCTGGAGGCGTTCCTCGACGGGGTGATGGTCGCGCACATGCGCGACAAGCACATCGCGGGTGCAACGGTGTCGGTGGTCCGCGGCGGCGGGCTGCTGCTTTCCAAGGGTTACGGCTTTGCGGACGTCGAGGAGCGCCAGCCAGTGGACGCGGAGCGCACGATGTTCCGGATCGGGTCCGTGACCAAGCTGTTCACGTGGACCGCGGTGATGCAGCTGGTCGAGGCCGGCCGCATCGACCTCGACACGGACGTCAACACCTACCTCGATTTCGAGATCCCGGCGACGTACGACGAGCCGATCACGATGCGGCACATCCTGTCGCACACGCCCGGCTTCGAGGAGGACTCGCGCGACCTGTTCACGAAGGACTCGGCGTCGATCGTGCCGCTGGGCCGATGGCTGGCCGACCACCTGCCGGAGCGGGTCCGGCCGCCGGGGCAGTACTCGTCGTACTCCAACTACGCGACGGCGCTCGCCGGTTACATCGTGGAGCGCGTGT
>DASTYK010000050.1 GCA_035764935.1 Longimicrobiales bacterium
GGCCTTGGCACCCTCGACCGTGTACTTCTCCTCGTACAGCAGGTGCTTCACCAGCGAGATCAGCCGGATCTCCTTGCGCTGATAGACGCGGTTGCCCGACCGGTTCTTGGACGGGTTCAGCACCTGGAACTGCGTTTCCCAGTAGCGCAGCACGTGCGGCTTCAGACCGACCAGCTCACACACCTCGCTGATCGCGTAGTACTCCTTCTGAGCGACCGGCTTCTCGCGCAGCGCAGCACTTGCACGCTCCGCCGCCTGCCGCGCGTACTCCGTATCCAGCACCTCGAAGCGGGACTCGTCGTCCGTCGTGTCGTCGGCGACCACGTCGTCGGCCAGGGTGTCAGCGGCCGCGGCATCGGCCGGCGCGTCAGCAGATGCGGTCGCGTTGCCAACGTCCGCAGTGGCCTGCGCCGTATCCGCGTCTCCCGTGGCATCCACGGCATCGACCGCACCGGCATCGTCCACGTCATTCGAGGCGAGCGACGTCGCCGCGCCGGCATCGTTCCCTGGTTCGGCTTCATCGCGCCCGGCTGCCGCGGGCGTTGCCTCCGCATGCGGCGCAGCACTCGCCTCGGATGTCGCCGCACCCTGCCCTGCGTCCTGGCCGGCCTCGTCCGATCCCGCGGCGTCCCTCCCGGACTCCACGCCAGCGTGCGCATGGCCCGCGTCACCCGCATCCGCGCGTTCTGCAGCGGCCTGCGGATCGCCGCCTTCCTTTTCCCACGGAAACAGCACGTCCGGATCGTTCATCGCCACAGCTCCGGCTTAGGGTCGCGCAGCATCAGGGATTCGACCGCTTCGGCCGGCGGCCGGTTCTCGAACAGCACCTCGTGCACCGCGGAGGCGATCGGCATCTCGACGCGCGTGCGCTGCGCGAGGGCGTGTGTGGCCCGCGTCGTCGCGACGCCCTCGGCCACCATGGTCATCTCGCCGAGCACCTCCTCCAGCGTACGGCCCTTGCCGATCTCCATGCCGACGTGGCGGTTCCGGCTGAGGCCACCCGTGCACGTCAGGATCAGGTCGCCCATTCCGGCCAGCCCGCTGAGTGTGAGCGGGTTGGCGCCCAGCTCGACAGCGAGGCGGGTGATCTCTGCCAGGCCACGCGTGATCAGTGCGGCCGTCGTGTTGTGACCGAAGCCGAGACCGGCGACCATGCCGGCCGCTACGGCAACCACGTTCTTGAGCGCACCGCCCAGCTCGACGCCGACCACGTCCTGGCTCGTGTACGGCCGGAAATAGGGTGTCTGGAAGAGGTCCTGCGAGCGCAGCGCCACGTCCTCGTCATGACTCGCGATCGTGACGGCGGTCGGCATCCGCTGCGCGACCTCGAGTGCGAAGCTCGGTCCCGACAGGTATGCGGTCGGCGTCCCTCTCGGCAGCACCTGGGCGAGCACCTGCGCCATCGTGTTCAGCCGCTCCTGCTCGATGCCCTTGGACGCGCTGATGATGATTGCGTCCTTGCGCATGTGCTCGGCGGCTTTCGCCATGATGCCCCGCACGTGCTGCGCAGGGCTGACGGACACGATCACGGACGCGTCGCGCACTGCGTCCGGGAGCGCCGCCGTCGCCTGCAATGAAGGTGCGAGCTGAACGCCCTGCAGGTACTTCGGGTTCTCGTGCCTCGCCTCGATCGCGTCCGCCACATCGGGCTCGAACGACCAGAGCACGACGTCGTGGTCCTTGCGTGCGAGCAGGTCCGCCAGGGCCGTGCCCCAGCTTCCTGCACCAACGACTGCAATCCGTTCAGGCATCGGCGCGCGCCTTTCTCCGGAACCGGTGCTCCTCGCCGCGCAGCAGGCGCCGCACGTTGGCGCGGTGGGCGTAGATCACGAACGCGGCGAGGGCGAGCGAGAGGTAGAAGACCGGGTTGGCGCCCTGCATGAGCAGCACGACCCCCGGCAGCACGATGGCAGCCGTGATCGACGCGAGTGACACGTACCCGGTCGCGAACACGAGCAGCAGCCAGACCACCAGTCCGGCGAGCACGGCGATCGGTGCGAGGGCGAGGAAGACGCCGGCGCCGGTGGCTACGCCCTTGCCGCCGCGGAACCCCACGTAGATCGAGAAGACGTGACCGACGATGGCGGCTGCGCCGTATGCCAGCGGCCAGCCCCAGCCCGTGGCGCCGTCCCAGAGCGGGAACAGTGCTGCCGGCAACCAGCCCTTGAAGATGTCGAAGATGAAGATCGGTGTCGCGGCCTTCCAGCCGAGCACGCGGAACGCGTTGGTCGCGCCCAGATTGCCGCTGCCGTGCTCACGCAGGTCGATGCCGCGGACCCGCCGCGCGACCAGGTAGCTGGTCGGCGTTGCACCGAGCAGGTAGCTGATCACCAGCAGCAGCCACGGCATCATTCGCGCTTCTCCCGCCGGCCGCGTACGCGCAGTCGCACCGGCGAGCCGATGAAGCCCCAGGCCTCGCGGATCCCGCGCATGACGAACCGCAGCCATGCGGGCGTCAGTGCCTTCGGGTGGTTCACGAACAGCACGAAGGTGGGCGGCTTCACGGATACCTGCGTGGCGAACAGCACCTTGACCGGCATGCCCCGATAATGCGGGGGCGGCTGGCGCTGCGCCAGCTGGCGAACCAGCTCCACGACGTCATGCGTCGCGATGCGCCGGTTGCGCTCTGCTGCGACCTGGAGGACCAGGTCCAGCACCTTCTGCACGCGCTGACCCGTGAGCGCCGATGTGAAGATGATCGGAACGTTCGCGAGCTGCGGCGCACGCTTGCGCATGGCGCGCGCCCACTCGACCGACGTCATCGTGTCCTTGGAGACCAGGTCCCACTTGTTGGCGACGATGATCAGCGCGCAGCCCGCCCGCCACGCCTTCTCCGCGACCTTCAGGTCCTGCACGTGCGCGGGCTCGGTCGCGTCCATCAGCAGCAGGCAGACGTCCGAGCGCTCCACCGCCCGCTCCGTCCGCAGCGCACTGAAGTACTCGATGCCGCGCTCGATGCGGGCCTGCCGCCGCAGTCCGGCCGTGTCCACGAAGACGATGTCGCGGCCGTGGTAGCGCATCGGCGTGTCGATGCTGTCGCGCGTGGTGCCCGCGACCTCGCTCACGACCATGCGCTCCTCGCCCAGCAGCCGGTTCACGAAGCTGGACTTGCCCACGTTCGGCTTGCCGATCACGGCGACGTACAGCGTCTCGTCGTTCTCGGCCCCCTCTTCGGTCGGCGGCAGCATCTCGACCACGCGGTCCAGCAGATCGCCTGAGCCCTTGCCGACGAGCGAGCTGACCGGCAGCGGCTCACCGAGCCCCAGCTCCCAGAACTCGTGGTGGCCCAGGTCCTCCGGCAGCCGGTCGAGCTTGTTCACGACGAGCAGCACCGGAAGGTCCACCTTGCGCAGCATCTCGGCGATCTGGTGGTCGACCGGGTGGGGGCCCGCCTGCCCATCGGTCAGGAACACGATCACGTCCGCCTCGCCGATCGCGGCGTCCACCTGCCGGCGGATCGCCGCCTGCATCGGCTCGTCGTTCTCCGGCTCGAGACCGCCCGTATCGATCAGGAAGAAGCGGCGGCCGGCCCACTGCGCGCGACCGAAATTCCGGTCACGCGTAACGCCCGGCTCATCCTCGACAATGGCGCGACGTTCACCGAGCACGCGGTTGAAGAACGTCGATTTGCCGACATTGGGGCGGCCGACGACCGCGACCGCGGGAAGTCCCTGCCTCACAGGCGTGACAGGGTCTCGGTCAGCTCGTGGCCCGCAACGACGCGGGCCGGGGACAGCGCGCTGACCACGTCATCCAGCGCAACGTCGTCGACGAATACGAGATCGTCGTTCAACGCCTCCGCAGGGAGCAGCACGCCGTCGAATGCGCCCGCGGCCAGCACGGCGTCGCGGATGTCCGCACCGGGCAGCAGCCCGGCCGTCGTGGTCGTCGGTCCGAACATGCGGTTCTCCACGCCGATCACCTCGATACGCGCGCCGGTGTGTCGTGCAACAGGTGCAATGATGGTTTCGATCACCGGCGCCATGCGGCTCCCTGTGACGATCGCAATGCGACGCCCCGTCATCGGCTCCAGCGCGCTCGTGCCCGCAGCGACAGCATCGATGAGGCTGCGCACCGCACCGACACCGTTCTCCGTGAGCGGCCAGTCGTCGTAGTACGAGGCCGGAGGAACGTCGCGACCGGCGATGAAGAACATCTCGTCGCCGACGTAGCCCCAGCCGGTCCCGCGCTCCGTCATCGAGCGGGCACGCGCAGCATCGACCTGGTCGATGGAGCGGGCGGCCTCTTCTGCCGTGAGCAGTCGCACGGGCCGGTTCAGGTTGTACTTCGTCAGGCCGACCGGCACCACCGAAAGCGAGAGCACACGCTCGCCGAGACCGTAGAGGTCGTCGATCGTGCGCTGCAGGTGCTCGCCGTCGTTCCAGCCGGGACAGAGCACGATCTGCGTGTGCACCTCGATGCCGGCCTGCGTGAGCTGCGCGAGCTGCTCGACGATCTCGCCGCCACGCGGGACGCCCAGCAGGCGCTCGCGCACGTCCGGCTCCGTGGCGTGCACGCTGACGTACAGCGGCGAGAGACGCTGCTCGATCAGACGCTCGAACCCCTTCGGGCCGAGGTTCGTCAGCGTGACGTAGCTGCCGTACGTGAACGAGAGACGGAAGTCGTCGTCCTTCAGGTGCAGCGACTGGCGGGCGCCGTCGGGATTGCCGTCGACGAAGCAGAACACGCACTTGTTCGCGCACTGCCGAACGGAATCGGCTGCGGGGATGATGCCGAGCGGCTCGGCCTCGTCCTTCTCGATCTCGTACAGGACCCGCTCGCCGCATGGAGTCGCGACCTCCAGCTCGAGAAAGCCCTCCGCCTCCAGGAAGCGGTAGTCGATCGTATCGCGCACCGCCGTGCCGTTGATGCGCACGACACGACTGCCGATCTCGAGCGCGAGCTCGTCGGCGATCGTGCCTGCTGCGATTTCGGCGATGCGGACCATGGACCCTCCTGCGACTCGGGGCAGCCCGCCTGGACTGCCCCGATCCGTCGCAACGACAGCTATTTAAGGTACTGCAACGGAGACGCCGCCTCAAGCCATGGCGCGCGGCAATTCTGCTCCGCAGGAGCGGCAGGTCACCTCGCCGGCCTCGTAGGCCGAGCCGCACGACGGGCACGCGAACGCCACCTCGCCCCGATTGTCCATGTGCGCCTGCAGCGTCTTGCGGGCATCCAGCCAGGCAAATGCGGGAACGAGCACCCGGATGTGGGCGAAGTCGCCCAGGTCGAACGTCAGCGTCCGGTCCTTCTGCGAGAGAATTTCCGCATCGATGCCGTCCGCCTGCAGGTTGTCCCGGATCAGCTGCGCCTCCAGCTCCTCCGGCGTCGTGTAGAGCTGCGCCCAGCCCTCGAAGACCGGGATGTCCGCGTGGTCGGAGCAGACGCAGTAGCCGCGCTCCGCGCTGCCGCAGTCGTCGCAGACCCGGCGGCCGCAGATGATGCATGCGCCGACCGCCTTGCGCTCAGGGTGTTCATCGCAGAACGCCTCGATGAACAGGGTACCGCACGCGGGGCAGGACTCGCTCTCCGCGTCGATCTGCTGGTCACAGTTCGGACAGCGCCGCGTCGCGGTGTTCTCGCTCGTAGCCATCTTGTCTCCGTGGCAAGTGTGCCAGTGGAGGAAGTGCAAGAAGGGTTCCCTATTCGCCCGCCACAGCTTCCACTTCGAGACGCACCTGCCACGCCGGCATCTTCTCCGCCGCAGCCGCTTTCACGACGTCGTCGTACTCGGGCTTGGCGCGGCGGCTGCCGTCGGGCAGCACGACCCGCTTGCAGCGGATGGAGTGGCCGCGCCACGTGACGCGAACGGTCTCGCGCTCGAGCGACGGTCGCTCCACCGTCCAGTGGCGCACACCGATGGTGGGTGTCGCACGGAAGACGGCAGCGATCACCGCGTCCAGGGTAGCCTCATCCGTGAGTGCCTCGAGCCGCAGCCCCGGCCGCCCCTTCTTCATGGCGAGCGGGAGGAAGACGACGTCGCGCGCACCTGCGGCAAGGATCTCGTCCTGCGCGGGCGCTGCGTACTCCGGCGCGAGGTCGTCGACGTCGGCCTGGAGCAGGATGAGGCGATCGCTCGGCGTTGTTGCGGGCGAGCAGGCGATCAGCCGGACGCAGTTGGGGTGCGTCTGCGGGTCACGCGTGCCGGCGCCGAAGCCGGTGCGGCGCGGTGTCAGCTCTGCTGGCGGCTGTCGTCCCTCGGTCAGCGTCGCGACGATCGCCGCGCCCGTGGGCGTGGTGCACTCACCCTCCAGCTGCAGCCCGCCTACCGGCACGCCCTCCAGGATCTTCAGCGTGGCCGGTGCGGGGACCGGGAAACGGCCGTGGGCGATGTCGACCCAGCCCGAGCCGAGCGCGACGGGGCGCGTGTAGAACGTGTCGAAGCCGAGCGCCTCGAACCCCGCCATGCTGCACACGATGTCGAGGATCGCGTCCAGAGCGCCCACCTCGTGGAAGTGCACCTTCTCGACGGTCGTGCCGTGCACTTCCGCCTCGGCCACGGCAATGCGGCGGAACGCCTCGCGTGCGCGCTGCTTCGCGCGGTCCGGCGCGTTGCAGCGATCGATGATCTCCTCGACGTGGCGCAGGTGGCGGTGCGCGTGCTCGTGCGGCAGGTCGAAGCGCACGCGGCCGCAGTCGATGCCGCGGCGGTTGGCGCGCTCGGTGTGCACGGTGATGTCGCCGAGGCCGAGCCCTGCAACGAAATCGCGCAGCCACTCGCCGGACAGACCCAGATCGAGCAGCGCGCCAAGCGTCATGTCGCCGCTGATGCCGGCGAACGGATCGAACAGCAGCGCGCGTGCGCCGCCCTGGTGAGTCATCTGTCTACCGGTTGAATGCGTCATTCCAGACTGATCATGCTGCTTCGCCGCGCGCTCTGTCGAGCTGCGCGAGTGCACGTTCCCTGCCCTGCACCCGCAGGATGGCAACCAGCGCCGGCCCGTGCTCCGCGCCCGTCAGCGCGCGGCGCAGCGGCGTGTAGAGCGCCGGCCCCTTAACGTTCGCGGCGCGGCCGATCTCCCTGACGATTGCCTTGAGCGTGTCAGGCGTCCAGTCCGCGGCATCGTCGAGCAGCTCGCGCGCGGCGCTCAGCACGGGGATCTCCTCCGCGAGGACTGTCACTGGCTCGCTGGCCGGCAGCAGTGTCTCGATCTGTGCGCGCGCGTCGGCAAACGTCTCCAGGTGCGTGCGCACGGCCTCGATCGCTTCCGGCAGGAGCGACTCGTCGAACGGCAGCTGGTCCGGCAGAAACGGCCGTACGGCTCGCACCAGCTCAACGGTGCCCATGCGTGCGATGTGCTTGCCGGACAGCCACCGCAGCTTCACGGGATCGAAGACGACGTCGGAGGCGCCGATGCGCTCGAGGGTGACCTGCGCGATCAGCTCCTCCCTCGTCAGCACTTCCTCGCCCGACGGGCTCGACCACGAGAGCAGCGAGAGGTAGTTGACGAGCCCGTCCGGGTGGAACCCCTGCGCACGGTACTCCTCCAGCGCCTGCGCTCCCGTGCGCTTGGACAGCTTGTGCCGATCGGGGCCGAGCACGGTCGGCACGTGCGCGAACACGGGCAGCGGCGCATCGAAGGCCTGGAACAGCAGCACCTGGCGGGGCGTGTTGGGCAGGTGCCCCGCCCCGCGGATCACGTGCGTGATACGCATCGCGATGTCGTCGACGACCACGCCGAAGTTGTAGGTCGGCCGTCCGTCGCTGCGCAGCAGCACGAAATCGCTCAGCGTCTCGGGCGCGAACTCGACGGTGCCGCGCACGACATCGGTGACGGTCACGGGCGCGTCGACGCTTACGCGGAAGCGCAGCGCGGGCCTGCGCCCCGCTGTTTCGTGTGCGGCACGCTGCGCATCCGTCAGCGCGGCGCACGGGTCGGGCGCCTCGCGTGCACCTTCCTCGAGCTGCGCACGGCGGGCCGCGACCTCCTCGTCCGTGCAGTAGCACGGGTACGTGAGTCCACGGTCCGTTAGCTCCTGCGCGGCGTCCCGATACACCTGCATGCGCTCGGATTGCCGGTACGGTCCGTACCCGCCCGGTGCGGGCGTGCCCTGGTACTCGGGCCCCTCGTCCCAGTCGAGACCGAGCCAGCGCAGGTCCCGCAGGATCGCGTCCTCCGAGCCGTGCACATTGCGCTCGACGTCGGTGTCCTCGATGCGCAGCAGGAATGAACCGCCGTGGTTTCGGGCGACCAGCCAGTTGAGCACGGCGAGGCGCGCATTGCCGACGTGCAGGCTGCCGGTGGGGCTTGGTGCGAAGCGTGTGCGTACGGTCGCGTTCACTGTCACTTCCTCAGGTGCTCCAGCACGCGCTCGGCAAGCGTGCGGGAGAAGCCGGCCAGTCGCGAGACCTCCTCGGGCGACGCCTCACGCAGCGCGCGCACACTGCCGAACCTGGAGAGCAGCACCTTCTGGCGCGCGGGACCGATTCCTGGAATCCGCGACAGCTCGCTGGACAGTGTTCGCTTCCCGTGCAGCTTGCGGTTGTAGCCGTGCGCGAAGCGGTGTGCTTCGTTGCGGATGCGCTGCAACAGGCGGAGCGCATTGCTGGTGCGCGGCAGGCGCAGCGGATCCGGGCGGCCGGGAAGGTAGATTTCCTCTTCCCGCTTTGCCAGTGCGATCAGGGTGGCGTCGTGCGCCCCCGCCTCGTCCGCGGCCGCCTGCGCCATGGACAGCTGCCCCTTGCCGCCGTCGATCACGGCCAGCTCGGGGAGCGGCTTCCCCTCCTCGATGCGGCGGCGCAGGTAGCGGCCGACCACTTCCTTCATCGAGCGGAAGTCATCGTTGCCCCAGTCGCCACGCACCTTGAAGCGGCGGTACTCGTTCTTGTTCGGCGTGCCGTTCTCGAACGCGACGCAGCTCGCGACCACCTCCGTCCCCTGCATGTGCGAGATGTCGAAGCACACGATGAAGCGCGGCACGACCTTCATCTCGATGGCTTCCTGCAGGTCGTAGAGGGCGTCGTCTGCGCGCTCGTCCACGGCCTCACTCAGCACCGCACGCTCCTCGAGCAGGTGGCGCGCGTTCTGGTTCGCCAGCTCGATCAGGCGCAGTTTGTCGCCGCGTACGGGCACGTGGGTGCCGACGCGCCGGCCGGCGCGATCCGACAGCATGGTCTCGACCGTCGCGCGGTCCTCGAACTCGTCCGGCAGCAGCACCTCGCGCGGCAGGTCCGCGAGGCCGTGCTCGCCGCGTCCGAAGTAGATGCGGCTGACGGCCGTCGAAAGCAGCTCCTCCTCGCTCTCCCCGCCCACGTTCTCGAAGAAGTCCAGCTCCCTGCCGAGCAGCTTGCCTTCACGGATGCGGAGCTGAACGGCGCATGCGTTGTCGCCGTCGCGGGCAGTGCCGATCACGTCCACATCACCACCGCGCACGTCCAGTGCACGCTGGCGCTGCTCGATCGACTGAAGACCGGTGAGCACGTCGCGCAGGTTCGCTGCGCGCTCGAAGTCGAGCGTTTCGGCGGCCTGCCGCATCGTCGTCTCGACACGGCGCCGCACGTGCCCCACGCGGCCGCCGAGCACCTCCAGGATCTCGTCGATCATCGCGCGGTACTCCTCGCGCGACTGCAGGCCCACGCAGGGCGCCCGGCATCGGCCGATGTGGTAGTCCAGGCACGCACGCGCCGGCGACTCGTCGGGGAGATCGTAGCGGCAGCTGCGCACGGTGTAGAGGCGCTTGACCACCTCGAGCGCCTGCCGCATCGCGCCGACCTCCGTGTAGGGCCCGAAGTAGCGCGCACCATCGTTGTCGAGCCGGCGCGTCACGTAGACGCGCGGAAACGGCTCCTGCACCGTCACCTTGATGTACGGATAGCGCTTGTCGTCACGGAGCTGGATGTTGAAGCGCGGGCGATGCTCCTTGATCAGGTTCGCTTCGAGAAGCAGTGCCTCGGCCTCGGAGCCGACCACGATCGTGTCGACGTCCAGCACCCGCCGCAGCATCTCCACGTTCTTGAGCGACGTCGCCGCATCCACGGCGAAATGGCTGCGCACGCGGGCCCGCAGCGACTTGGCCTTGCCGATATAGAGGATCTCGCCCGCGCGGTCCTTGAACTGGTAGACACCCGGACGCGCGGGCATGTGGCGCAGCTTGCGCTCGATGGACTCCGGAATCATGGGGGTCTGATACCCGCGTCAGCGTCGTATGCGCCGCAGGACCCGGTCCGTGGCCGCAGACGCCTCGGGTACGCCGAGCATCCGTGCCAGCCCGAAGTACACGACGCCGAAGGGGATCAGCACGATCACGGCAACGACGATCGGATGCAGCGGCGGCAGGAGCCACTCGACGCCGCGCCCGATCAGTGCAGCGACCACAGCGGATACGAGCAGCTTTGCGACACGCCCGCCGCCCGCACCGGGCGCGCCCTCGAGCTGCCGGCCGAGCGAGCGACGCAGGACGTACCACTCGAACCACGCGCCGACACCCGCACCGATCGCAATGCCGACCGGCCCGAGCGGCTGCCCCGCAAGCGTCACGCGCTGCAGCAGGAACATCAATCCGGCGCCGATTGCGGCCGCCAGGATCACACGCGCCGTCGCGACCTTGGCGGGCGTCGTCGTGTCCTGCAGCGCGAAGAAGGCCGAGTTGTACAGGCGTGTCGACGTCGAGGCCAGCAGCCCGATCGCGTACGCCGCGAGCACCGCCCAGACGAGCAGCGTGTCGGCGCGCTCGAACTCGCCCGTCTGGTACAGCGCTGCGACCAGGACATCACCGAGCAGGATGAAGGCGACGAACGACGGAATGACGTAGACGATCAGCTCGCGCAGTCCGGCACTCACGCGCTCGCGCAGCACGTTCTTCGCCGCCTGCCGCTGGCGCGACAGCTCCGGCAGCTCCGCGGCGGCGATGCTCATGCCGAAGAGGCTGTACGGCAGCAGGTAGATCGTGCTGGCGTACGTGATCGTCGCAAAGGCGCCGGCAGCCAGCAGCGACGCCAGCACCAGGTCGAGGTAGCCACTCAGCTGCACGACGCCGCGCCCCATGATTGCGGGGCCCGCATTCCGCAGCACCGTCTGCACCGCAGGGATGCGCGGGGCCCAGCGGACGCGCAGGTTCGGCTCCAGCCTCAGCAGGCGCGGGACCTGGATGGCGAACTGCAGCAGTCCACCGATGAAGGCACCCCACGCCAGGGTCGTGACCAGCTCGCCCTGGCCCTGCCGCGGACCGAAATACAGCAGCGTCGCGATCATCGCCGCGTTCCACAGCACCGGCGCGAAGTACGCGAGGAAGAAGCGACGATGGCTGTTCAGGATGCCGAGCGCCCATGCGGAGAGCACGAGGGTGCCCGTCATCGGGAAGATGATCCGGATCGCCGAGATGGTCAGCTCGCGGCGTTCCCCCTCGAATCCGGGCGACAGCACGGAAACCAGCACGGGCGCCAGCGCGATGCCGATCAGTGAGAGCAGGCCCGCCGCGGCCAGCAGCAGCGCGAAAACGGCACCGGCGACACGCCCCGCCTCCTCCTTTTTCCCTTCCGCCAGCAGCTCCGAGTACACGGGGATGAACGAGGCGCTCAGCGTGCCCTCGCCGAGCAGGTTCTGGAGCACGTTGGGCCCGCGCAGCGCGGCCTTGAACGCATCCGCGGCGAGGGATGTCCCGAAATACTGTGCGAAGATGCGTTCCCGGATCAGCCCCGCGATGCGGCTGAGCAGGATGCCGGCAGCGACGAGGCGGGCGTAGGCTGCGGCCCTGGGCGGCGAGCTGCCCGAGTCGCTCTGAGGCGGCGCCTCGAGCGCTTCCGTCGACGCCGCGTCGGGAACGCCGGCGGCCGCCTGCGCGGACGCGTCGCGCTCCCGGCTCTGCGCCGACCGTGGCTCAGGGTGCCCCCTGTCTCCCGCGCCGGCGGGAGCCTCGTCCGCGGGGTCGCTCAAGACTCCTTGCCCGGTGGCAGCGACTCGGGGGTGGGCTTCTGCTCCAGCAGCCGGTGCAGGAAGGTGCTCTCCTCGTCCAGCCGCTCGACTTCCCGGCCGAGGCGCTCCACTTCCGCCTCGAGCGCGCTCAGCCTGCGGCCGGAGGCGTCGCCACCCCCCAGCTCGCGGTCGCGCTCGAGCCGCGCGGCCAGCGCACGACCGACCTGCGAATCCAGGATGACCGCAGTCAGCGGGATCATCAGTGCCACGAGGAGCACGACGAGAACGAGCATCATCATACGAAGGATATCCTTTGACCGGCCCGGATTCACAGGGTGCAAGAACGCAGCCCGGTAGTCCCGTCTACCCGCAGCCGCCCACGCCGCTCCAGTCGGGGGCAGGTGTATCGAGCGCGACCGGCATCGCTGCGGCAATCGCGCCCGGCAGGCTCATGCCATAGCGCGCCAGGAAGCTGAAGATGTTGAGCTGGCGTTCCTGTGGTGCGCCCAGGGGTCGCAGGTGCGCGGCGATCCGCTCGATCTGACGTGCGGACGTGCTTTCCCGCTGGCGCAGCCGCGCCAGGATCTTCTTCTCGATGCCCTCCACGTTCGCCAGCGCTGCGCGGCGGGCGGCGTCAACCGGACCGGCCAGCGTCACGTCGATCGGCAGCGCCGAACCGGCCAGTCGCTCGAAACCGGCATCGATGCCGGCGCGCAGCTCACGGAGGGCGTCCGCAATACCGGCCGGCACGTCGTCGCGCAGCGCCTGGTGCACGAGCGCGGTCACGTCGCGCCGGAAGGACGCGACTTCGAGCCCCTGTCGTTCGAGCAGTCTGCGCACCGTGGGTCCGACGAGCGTCAGCGAATGGCGCGGGAACACCACGGGCGGCTCGATGCCGTGCGCCCGGAACAGGCAGCCGATCTGCGCGAAGTACGCGAGCTCGCCCGGACCTGCAACGTACGCCACCGTCGGCAGCAACGCGCTCTCCACGACGGGTCGCAGCAGCACGTTCGGTGAGAACGCCTCCGGTTGCTGCTCGAGCCGCTCCCGGAGCGAGTCATCGCTGATGCGGCGATGACTCCGCCGATGGTGCCATCCCTGTTCCTCGCGCACGAGGCGGTCGCGTCCGCCCTCGTCGGTGTGGAACACGTTGGACACGTCCGACGCGATCGGCACCTGCACCCCGTAGCCTGCTCGCTCCAGCGCTGCGCTCGTGTGGGCGAGCAGCCTGGCATGCTCGGCCTGCGCGTCGAACTCGTGGCGCAGCACCGCTGCCGCAGCCCGCTTCAGCGCCGGATGCGCGGAGCTGACGATGACGACGTCGAAGGGTGCGAGCAGCTCGGCCATGCTCGCTTCGAAGGCGTCCGCCACCATCCGGCCGGGCCGGTAGTGTGCACGCAGCCGCGCGCGCGCGTCGGCGCCGTACGGTCCCTGCGGCAATGTTGCGGCAAACGCATCGAGCGCAGCGGTCACGTCGTCGCCCAGCGGCTGCTCCGCCATCGGCAGCGCGGCCGCGTCCGCCGGCCGGCTGATCTCGATCCGGTGCAGCACGTCGCTCTCATCGAGCGCAACGACATGCGAGATCTCGTCGAAGTCGTGATCATCGGCACCGATCCAGAAGACCGGTACCACGATCCGGCCGAGCTGGCGCTCGAGCGACTCCGCCAGCCGGACCGCGCTCAGCACCTTGTAGACGGTGTAGAGCGGACCGCCGAACAGCCCGGCCTGCTGGCCGGTCGTCACGAAGAAGCCGTTGCCGTCCAGCACCTGCCGCAGTCGATCGGCGGCACGCGGCGTGGTCGGCTTCAGTGCATCCTCGAGCCGCGCGCGCGACGTCGGGTCGAGCCGCCGCTCGACCTCGGCCGCCTTGCGACGGTACGCCTCGATGTCATACGGGTGCCCGGAGAAGAACGGCGCGAGCGCGGGATGCCCGATCTGGTAGTCGTCGACGATGCGTGAGCCGGCGAGCGGCGCAACGTGCAGCTCGAGGCCATCCAGGGGGCCATCGCCCCGCACCACACCCGGCGCCGGTCGGCTCATGCTCCCTTATGGTAGGGTTCGTTGCGAACGATGGTGCCGGCGCGGTAGAGCTGCTCGGCGAGGACGAGGCGGGCGAGCTCGTGCGGGAGCGTCATGCTGGACAGGCGCAGCGAGCGCGTACAGCGGGCGATGACATCGTCCGGCAGGCCGAGTGCCCCGCCGATCACGAATGCAATGCCGGCATGCCCCGCGACGGCGCGCTGCTGCAGCCATGACGCCAGCTCGCGTGAGCCGAGCGCATCGCCCGTTCGCGTCAGCGCGACCGTCTCCACACCCGAAGGTACCCGTTCCCAGAGCCGCTCCCCCTCCGCCGCGCGGATCCGGTCCGGATCCGCGTTTCTGCCCGAACGCTCCTCGCGCACCTCGACCACCTCCAGTGGCCAGTAGCGCGCCGCGCGCTTCTCGTACTCCTCCACGGCCTCGCTCAGCAGGCGCGATGGCCTGCCCACGACGAGCACATGGACCTTCACGATGGTTACGCGTAGATGCCGCGCAGCCGGTGCACCGCCGCGACCCGGTCGATCGACAGCATGTACGCGGCCGTGCGCATGTTCACGTTGTGCTTCTTCGAGTACTCCAGCACTTCACTGAACGCGCGCACCATGACCTCCTGCAGCCGCTCGATCACCGTGTCCTCGCGCCAGTAATACCCCTCGCGGTTCTGCACCCACTCGAAGTAGCTGACCGTAACGCCGCCCGCGTTCGCCAGGATGTCCGGCACGACGAACACGCCCTTCTCATCGAGGATCGCGTCCGCGTACGCCGTCGTTGGGCCGTTGGCGCCCTCCGCGATGATCTTCGCCTTGATGCTGCCCGCGTTGCGCCGCGTGATCACGTTCTCCAGTGCGCACGGCGCGAGCACGTCGCACTCCACCTCGAGCAGCTCCTCGTTGGTGATCGGCTCGCCGCCCTGGAAGCCCTCGAGGAACCGGTTCTTCTGAACGTACTCGAGCGCTTCCTTCACGTAGATGCCGTTGCGGTTGTAGATGCCGCCCGTCTTGTCGCTGATCGCGATGACGGTCAGCCCCTCCTCCTCCAGCAGGCGCGCCGCAGTGCCGCCGACATTGCCGAACCCCTGTACCGCCACCCTGGTTCCGTTGAGCGGCAGCCCCAGCTCGCGCAGCGCCTCCTTGATGCTCAGCATCACGCCGCGCCCCGTTGCTTCGCGCCGCCCGCGCGAGCCACCCATCGCGATCGGCTTGCCGGTCACCACCGCCGTGACCGTGTGGCGCTTGTGCATGGAGTACGTGTCCATGATCCACGCCATGGTCTGTTCATTGGTGTTCACGTCAGGGGCGGGCACATCGGACTCGGGGCCGAGCACTTCGAGGATCGAGGCGGTGTAGCGGCGGGTCAGGCGTTCGAGCTCGCCCTGGGAAAGGCGGTACGGCTCACAGATCACGCCTCCCTTGGCGCCGCCGAACGGCACGTCGACGACGGCGCACTTCCACGTCATCCAGGCGGCGAGCGCCGTCACCTCGTCCAGCGAGACACCCATGTCGAAGCGGATGCCGCCCTTGGCCGGCCCGCGCGACGTGTTGTACAGCACCCGGTACCCCTGGAACACCTCGACCTCGCCGTTGTCCATGGCGACCGGGATGGAGGTGATGATCTGCTTCTCCGGGTTGCGCAGGATCTTGTAGATGCCGGGGTCGAGGGAGAGCAGCTCCGCGGCATGATCGAAGCGCTGCATCATCGCTTCGAATGGATTCTCTTCGTTGCCCGTCGTCGCCGGCGGCTGCACCGCCGCCGTACTGGAGGACTCCATGATCTCCCGTCTCCTATGACCCTGCGCGTTCCAGAACGGTATCGCGGAGCTCCCGCTCGTTGTCCCGGTACGGGTAGTCAGTGTTGTGATGCAAACCCCTGCTCTCCCTGCGCAAGCGCGCCGACCGCACGACCAGCTCCGCGACCTCGAGGAGGTTGCGCGCCTCGAGGAACTCGGGGTCGCGCACGGAGCCGGCGTCCAGGCCGGCGCGCAGGGTGTCAAGGCGGCGAGCGGCTCGCCCCAGGCGCTCGTCGGTCCTGACCAGGCCGACGTCGTCCCAGAGCGACTGCCGGATGGACGCGCGCAGCGACTGCCACGCACCGCCCGGTGCCCGCCCCTCGGGCAGAGGCACCACCGGCTCACCACGGCCGCCCGTCACTCGCCCCGCCTGCGCCAGCGAAGCCGGCAGCGCCTGCGCTGCCCGGTGACTGTAAACGACCGCTTCCAGCAGAGAATTGGATGCTAGACGATTTGCCCCATGGACGCCAGTGCAGGCCACTTCGCCGGCCGCGAAGAGCCCGCGCAGCGACGTACGACCATCCGCATCCGTGCGGATGCCGCCGCATGCATAGTGCGCCGCGGGCACCACCGGTATCGGCTCCCGGCGGATATCGATTCCGCGCGCCGCGCACTCCTTCATGATGCCCGG
Organism: Longimicrobiales bacterium; assembly: GCA_035764935.1. Taxonomy (NCBI): domain Bacteria; kingdom Pseudomonadati; phylum Gemmatimonadota; class Longimicrobiia; order Longimicrobiales; species Longimicrobiales bacterium. Next base: position 16,313 of record DASTYK010000050.1, read on the forward strand.
GAAGCGTGCCTCGATTCGATCGCCCGCGATCGGCGAAAGGTCGAGCAGCGCGTGTGGCGCATCCGTCTCCTTCATCAACCTGTCGATCGCCCGTGCCACGATGTCGCGCGGGGCGAGCGAGCCGAGCGGATGCACCCCCTCCATCAGCGCCGCGCCCGAGGGGGTTCGCAGGATGGCGCCCTCGCCGCGCACCGCTTCCGAGATCAGGAAGGTGACGCCGTCGGGCGCGTCCAGCGCCGTCGGGTGGAACTGCATGAACTCGAGGTTGGCGACCTGGGCCCCGGCTCGGTACGCCATCGCAACGCCGTCACCTGTCGCGATGTCCGGGTTGGTCGTGTGCAGCCACGCCTGCCCCATCCCGCCGGTGGCGAGCAGCACGACCTGCGCGTCGTACCGGGTGAGCGTATCGGTATGGTGATCCAGCACGATCGCACCCGCACAGCGCGGCGGTGTGCCGCGCACCAGCAGGTCCACCGCGAGATGATCCTCGAGCAGCGTGATGCGCGGCTCGGCCGCGACGGCACCGAGCAGCGCGCGCTCGATCTCGCGGCCGGTGAGATCACCCGCGTGCAGAATGCGACGCACCGAGTGTCCGCCTTCGCGGCCGAGCGAGACCGTTTCCTGCTCCTGCGTGAAGCGCACGCCCCACTCGATGAGCTCCCGCACACGCGCGGGCCCCTCCTCGACCAGCATGCGCACGGCGCTCGTGTGACAGAGCCCCGCACCGGCGACGAAGGTGTCGCGCGCGTGCAGCTCGACCGAGTCGTCGTCGCTCCACACGGCCGCGATGCCACCCTGCGCGTAGTTCGTGCTCGACTGCGCCCGCTGTTTCTTGGTGACCAGCACCACGTCCCCGTGCTGCGCCGCCTTCAGGGCATAGCTGAGCCCGGCGATGCCACTGCCGATGACGAGCACGTCGCACGCCTCGTGGCGCATCCGATCAGGCATGCGACACCGGCAGTGTCGAGAGCAGGCGATCCAGCTCCTCTGCACCATCCGTCATGACGACGTCCTGCTCGAGCAGCCACACGTCGTCCGCATTCAGCAGGCCCTGCAGCTTCACCCAGTCCTTGGCAGTCGTGACAACCGGCCTGCCGGACGCGCGCTGCTCGATCGCTGCTGCGTCCGTGCGCGTGTATGCGTGATGGTCGCGGAACGTGAGCACGTCACCGATCTGCGCCCCCGCCGCGCGTGCGCCGGCCAGGAACAGCTCGGGCTGTGCAACCGCTGCGACGAGCAGCGCCGGGCGCTCCGGCGGACCGGCCGCGTCGCGTCCGGTACCTGCCCGCGGCTCTGCACGCGCTCGCTCCACCTGGCTGCGAGCGACGTCGGGCGCTGCACCTGTCGGCCGGGTCCACCGTTCGGGGGTCATGCGAGCGAGCCATACGGGCACACCGCCCGCGATGCGCTCCACGTCTGACCGCACGGGCGCAGGGTCCAGCGGCGTTCGGTATGTCACGATCACTGCCGTGGCGCGCTTCAGTGCCGATGGCGACTCGCGCCACGCACCGCGCGGCAGCAGCCGCGGCATCGACGTCCACGTTTCTGCCGCGACCAGCACCAGGTCGATGTCACGTGCAAGCCGCCGATGCTGGAACCCGTCGTCGAGGATCAGCACCGTGGCACCCTCATCCGCAGCTGCCCGCGCACTCGCGACGCGATCACGGCCGACGTGAACCGGCACATCCGGGTTCCACTGCCGGTGCAGCATCGGTTCGTCCTCGGCATAGCCGCCATGCAGGAGCGCCGGACTGTGGCCCAGCATCGCGAGCCGCGCGGCGAGGAACGCCGAGAACGGCGTCTTCCCTGCACCGCCGATCGCGATGTTGCCGACACTGATGACGGGGACCGGTGCGCGCTCGACGGCGCGCATGCCGCGCGTGAACGCTGCGTTACGCAGCGTGCTCACACCCCGGAACGCGAGCTCGGCGGGAACGAGCAGCGCGCTCAGCGCACGTCCCGCAGCCCCGGCCTGCTCGCGCCACATGCGCTCTACGAACGCGCCCGCCCGCTCACTCACGCGGCTCACCATGCACACCCAGCGCGCGCTCCGCGCGCTCGGTCAGTGCGTTCATCTCCGTCTCGATCTCGGCGCCCACCCGCTCGAGCTCTGCGTCGTCGGCGTCACGCGGGATGGTTCTCGGCTCACCATAGACGAGCCGCACGCGCGTGAACGGCTGCGGCACCAGGAATCGGTCCCAGCCGCCGAGCCACCAGGCACGGGTTGCCGCGGCTGCCGTCGGCAGCACGGGCACACCGCTCATCCGCGCAGCGAGCAGCGAGCCGGGCTTCAATTTCCGCCTCGGCCCGCGCGGGCCGTCCGGCGTCACCGCGAGCGACTGTCCGTCGCGCAGCACCCGCACCATGGAACGCAGGGCACCCGACCCACCGCGCGAGCTCGAGCCGCGCAGCACGGTGTATCCCCAGCGCTGCACCACCCGGGCAATGTACTCACCGTCCTTCGACTGGCTGATCAGGGTGGCGAGTCCTGCACCGCGCTGACGGAATGCGAACACGAGCAGGTGGCCGTGCCAGCACAGCCCGAGAAGCGGCTTGCCGTTGATGCGCAGTCCGTGCTCCGGCTCGTTCTCCGTCTCGAAGCGCACGCTCGCCATGAGCGAGCGGATCAGGGCATCGCCGGCAAAGCCGGCGAGCGCGTAGCGTGGCTCACTCATCGCTGCTCGATCAGCTCGCGGGCGAGTGCAGCGACCTGCGTCGCGGCATCCCCTGCACCGGGCGGCGGCTGCAGCGCCGTGCGCACCCTGGCGAGTCCCGCGAGCGTGCGCGTGCGGGTGGGGCCGTCGGCGAGCAGCGGCAGCAGCGCGTCCGCGAGTGCCGCGGGCGTCGCCTGGTCCTGGATGAACTCCGGGGCAAGGCGCTCACCCGCCACCAGGTTCACGAGTCCGACGTGCTCCACCTCGACGACGCGCCGCGCGATTGCATAGGACAGCGGGTGCATCCGGTACGCGATGACCATCGGCGTGCCGGCGACCGCCGCCTGCAGCGTGGTCGTTCCGGACTTGACGAGCGCGGCCGATGCATGCTGCAGCAGTGCCTGGTTGTCACGTGTGCGGGGCCAGGTCGCCGTGGCGTACAGCGGTGCGGGTACTGCGTCGCCCGCGGCGATCACCGGCTGCACATCCGGCCGCGCGGCGCGGACCCGCTCAGCGGCCGCTTCGAAGAGCGCGAGGTGGCGTCGCACCTCCTGCGCGCGTGAGCCGGGAAACAGGGCCAGGATCGGTCGCCCGGGATCGATGCCCAGCTGCGCGCACAGCGCAGCGCGTGCGGTCGCTTCGGCCCGTCGGTCGAGCAGCGGGTGGCCGACGAAGAGCGCACGCGTGCCCGCTGCCTCGAAGAGCTGCTGCTCGAATGGAAGGATGACCGCAAGTCGGTCGGACGTCTCGGCAAGCTGGCGCACCCGGCTGCTGTGCCACGCCCAGACCTGCGGCGCAATGTAGTACAGCACCGGGATGCCGCGCTCCTTCGCCATGCGTGCGAGTCGCATGTTGAAGCCGGGATAGTCGATGGGGATGACCAGGTCGGGCGGTCGGGCATCCAGCTCGCGACGCGTGTCGCGCAGCAGTCGCACGAAGAATGGCAGGTGACGCGCGACCTCGGCAAAGCCCATGACCGCGAGGTCGTCGACGTGCGCCCGCAGACTGACGCCGGCACCCTGCATGAGCGAGCCGCCGAAGCCGTACAGCTCTGCATCGGGCCATTGCTCGCGCAGTGCGCGGGCAACACCGGAACCATGCAGGTCGCCCGACGGCTCACCCGCCGAGATCAGGATGCGGGGTGCTGCCAAGGCGTGCTCAGGTGTAGCGGCTCAGGTACCAGATCATGTACAGCACGAGCAGAAATCCAAGCACGAGCTTCCACGTCTTCGGCCTCCCTTTCGGTCCGCCGAAGCCGTCCCGTCGCTCACGCCGTCTCTCGATCAGTGACATGGGTCCGCATCCGTTCTACGATGTCCAGTGCGACCGCGAGCGCGCGCCTTCCATCTTCGCCGCTCACCGCCACCGCCTCCTCCCCGCGCACCGCCGCCAGGAAGCTGGCCAGCTCGGGGCGCAGCGGCTCGACGCCGTCGCCCTCCAGCGGGATGCGCTCGACGATCTCGAGCAGTCCTGCGGCCATGGGCAGGCCACCACTGCTGCCGTCGTCCGTACCGGCCGCGAGCGCGGCCATGCGCGACTCGACGTCGATCCCGGGACGCAGCCGCAGAAACTCACCGGTACCCGCGGCAAGGTCCAGGCTGATGTAGCCGCTCCGCTGGAAGAAGCGGATCTTGCGCTCACGCTTGATCGACACGCGGCTCGCCGTCAGGTTGGCGACGCCGCCGCCCTCGAACTCGAGGCGCGCGTTCGCGATGTCCGGGCTGCGCGTCAGCACGGGCACACCTACCGCAGCGAGCGAGACGACCGGCCGCTTCATGATGCTGAGCACCAGGTCGAGGTCGTGGATCATCAGGTCGAGCACGACCGCGACGTCGGTGCCCCGTGGGTTGAACGGTGCGAGCCGGTGCGACTCGACGAACAGCGGGTCGTCGAGCCACGGCTCACACGCGCGTACCGCGCCGTTGAAGCGTTCGACATGCCCGATCTGCACGATCGCTTCCGCACCCGCTGCAGCCGCGAGGATCCGGTCCGCCGCATCGATCGAGGGCGCAATCGGCTTCTCGATCAGCACGTGCACACCCCGCGTCAGTGCCTCCAGCGCCGCACGCTCGTGCGCCTGCGTCGGGACCGCGATCACGCATGCGTCGACACGGTCGAGCAGCTCACCCGCATCCGCGAACGTCGGCACGCTCAGCTTCTCTCCTACCTCCGCGAGCCGCTCCGGATTGCTGTCGTGCACACCGACCAGGTCGCTTCCCTCCAGCTCGCGCAGGATGCGCGCGTGATGGAAGCCCAGCGCACCGACCCCGATGACCCCGGTGCGGACCGCGCTCATACCGCGATCCCGCGCCGACTCGTCTCGATGAAGCGGATCATCTGCCGCACCTCGTCGGTCTGCTCCACCTCGCCGCGGATCCGCTCGAGCGCCTGCGTCACGTTCAGCCTGGACTGGAAGAGCAGCCGGTGCGCCTGGCGGATCGGACGCAGTGCGCCGTTCTCGAAGCCGCGGCGGCGCAGCCCCACCGTGTTCAACCCGATGATGTGTATGGGATGACCGGACGCTTTCACGAATGGCGGAACGTCCTTGCGTACGGCCGAGGCGCCGCCGACCATCGCATGCGCGCCGATGCGCGCGAACTGATGGATCGCGGTGAGTCCGCCCACGATCGCCCAGTCGCTGATCTCGACATGGCCGCCCATCTGCACCGCGTTTGCGATGATCACGCGGTCGCCGATGATGCAGTCGTGCGCGACGTGTGCATACGCCATGATCAGGCAATCTTCGCCGACCTCGGTCCGCCCGTGCGCAGCCGTACCGCGGTTCACCGTCACGCACTCGCGAATCGTCGTACGATCGCCGACGACCACAGGCGCGACCTCACCCCCGAACTTCAGGTCCTGCGGATCCCCGCCGAGCACAGCACCGGCTGCCACGAAGCAGTCGCTGCCGAGATGCACGTCGCGCTCGAGCACGACGTGCGGCCCGAGTCGCGTGCCGTCACCGAGCCGGCAGCCCGGGCCGACGATGCTGTACGCACCGATCTCGACGTTTGCGCCCAGCTCCGCGCTGCCATCGATCAGTGCCGTCGGATGAATGGCCAACTCGTCCCCCTACCGATCGACGATGCGTGCCATCATCTCGGCCTCGACGGCGAGCTTGCCGTCCACGAACCCTTCGCCACGCATCTTGCACACGTGACGGCGCATGGACAGCACCTCGACCTCGAAGCGGATCTGGTCGCCCGGAGTGATGGGACGGCGCCACTTCACGTTGTCGAGGGACATGAAGTACACGATCTTCTCCTCGACGTCCGGGATCGACCCCATCATCAGCAGTCCGCCGACCTGCGCCATCGCCTCGATAATGAGGACGCCCGGCATCACCGGGTGCCCCGGGTAGTGCCCCTGGAAGAATGGCTCGTTGATCGTGACGTTCTTGATCCCGACGATGCGGCGCTCCGACTCGTACTCGATGATCCGGTCGACGAGCAGCATCGGGTAGCGGTGTGGCAGGTGCTGCATGATGCGGTTGATGTCCACGATGCCCTGCACCGCCGGGCTGCGACGCACCGACTCGGCGATCGCGCGCGCCAGCTCCAGGTTGCCGGCGTGACTCGGCCGGTCCGCGATCACGTGTGCGTGCAGCCGCCCGCCCAGCAGCGCCAGGTCGCCGATGATGTCACCCACCTTGTGGCGCACGAACTCGTCGTCCCAGCGCAGCTCGCCCTGCTCCAGCCCCTCGTCATTGAGCACGACGGCGTTATCGAGCGTGACACCCTGTGCAAGCCCGCGCGCACGCAGTGCTTCAGCCTCGTTCATGAAGCCGAACGTGCGGGCAGCGCTCAGCTCCGCGCGAAAGGCGTCGGGGCTCACGTCCCAGGAGCCGAACTGGCGGCGTATCAGCGGGTGGTCGAACTCGATGGTCGTCGAGATGCGCAGGTGCTCGGCCGGCAGCGCGGAGTAGCTCGGGCTGCCCCGCTCCCCGATGGACACCGGCGCGTTCAGCCGGATCACGTGGGGTGGCACGCCCTGCGCATTCAGCCCCGCCGTTTCGAGCGCCTCGAAGAACGGCTGGAAGCTGCCGTCGAGGATCGGGATCTCGGGGCCGTCGATCTCGATGATGATGTTGTCGATGCCGAGTGCGCTCACGGCCGCGAGCACGTGCTCGATGGTGTGCACGCGCACGTCGCCCTGGGCGAGCGTTGTGCCACGGTCGGTCGACGCCACGTGCTGGAGCCGCGCCTGCAGCTCCGGCCGGCCGTCCAGGTCCACACGCCGGAACCGTATGCCTGCGTTCGCCTCCGCCGGCAGAAATGTCAGGCGGGCGGTGCTGCCCGTGTGCAGGCCCACGCCCTCGAGTGTCGCTTCTCCGCCGATCGTCTGCTGCTCCGGCGCTGTCATTCGCTCCCCTGTTCCTTCCCGAAGATCGCGCGCTCCAGCGCGCGGATACGATCCATGAGGCGGGGAAGTCTGAAGAGCGCGGCCTGCGCGCGCAACGCCTCGCGGTGTGGGCGCGCGGGATAACCGCTGTAGGTCACACCCCCATCCAGGTCGCCGAACACGCCGGCCTGCGCGGCCACGGTTGCGCGATCCCCGATGGTCAGGTGCCCCGCCACGCCGGCCTGGCCGGCGAGCGTCACGCCCGCGCCGACCCGCGTGCTGCCGGAAATACCCACCTGTGCGATGATGATCGTGTGCGGCCCCACGCGAACGTTGTGACCGATGTGCACCAGGTTATCGATCTTCACGTCGTCGCCGATCTCGGTGTCGCCGATCGACCCGCGGTCGATCGTCACGTTCGCGCCGATCTCGACCTCCGCGCCGATCACGCACCCGCCGACCTGCGGCACCTTGCGGTGCGCGCTGCCGTCCCATGTATAGCCGAAGCCCTCGACGCCGAGGCGCGCACCACTGTGCACGATGCTGCGTGCGCCGATCCGCACCCCCGGATAGAGCGTGACGTGCGGATGCACGACGACGTCCTCGGCCAGCGAGCATCCCGCACCGACGTCGGTGTATGCGCCGATCCGCGTACGGTCACCGATCCGTGCACCCGCCCCGATCTGCGCGTACGCGCCGATCGACACGTCCGCGCCGAGCACGGCGTCCGGCGCGATCACTGCACTCGGGTGAACACCCGGCTCCGGTCGCTGCTCGGGATACAACCTGGGGAGGATCTGCGCCATCGCCCCCTGGGCGTTCCTCACCAGGATCGCCGGCACGGTGCCATCGAGCCGGTCCGCCAGCTTCTCCTCGACCAGGAGCGCGCCAGCGCGCGTCCCTGCGAGCTGCGGCGCGTAGCGGGGGTGGGACAGCAGAGACAGCTCTGCGGGACCGGCACGATCGAGGGGCGCGACGCCCGTCAGTTCCGGGTCGCCGCGCCCCTCCATTCGGCCGTCCACGAGTGCTGCGATTTCGCTCGCTCTCACGGCTCCTGTCGCTTGCAGTCTGTTGTTACTGGCCGGAGCCCTGCTGGCGCAGGCGAGCGAGCACCCGCTCGGTCATGTCCAGCGTGGTGTCGGCCGAGACGATCGCGTCCGTCGCCGCGTCGAACAGCATTGCGAAACCGCCCTCCTGGCGCACCGCACTGATCGCCTCCTCGATGCGCTGCATCACCGGAGCGAGCAGCTCGTTCTGCTTCTGGGCCGCGGTCTGCTGCACCTGGGCGGCACGCTGCTGCAGCCCCTGCGCCTTGGTCTGGAACTCCTGCTGGCGCTGTGTACGCGCCTGCTCGGAGAGACCCGCCGGCTCCTGGCCGAACTGCTGCTGCAAGGTGCGCAGCGAGTCCTCGAGGGCACGCAGCTGCTGTTCGAACGGCGCCAGCTCCGTGCGGATGCGCTGCTGCACGTCCTGCGTGCCGGGCGCGTCCTGGAGCAGCTTCTGCGTGTTGATGTAACCAACCCGCACCGGCTGCTGCTGTGCCGCCGCCGGTCCGGCCAGTGCGACGAATGCGAGCGCGGCGAACACCGCGCCGAGATGCTTCTTCATGATACGTCCTCTTTCCTCGTGCTCGCGTGAAATCAGAAGCCCTGACCGAACTTGAAGTGCAGCTGCCAGCCCGGGTTCGGCTTGTCGAAGCCGTATGCGTAGTCCAGGCCGATCGGGCCGAAGGGGGTGACCAGTGTCACGCCGACGCCGGCGCCGCGCGCCAGCTTCAGCACGTTGATCTCCTGCGGCTCGAAGAATACCCCGCCGGCATCGTAAAAGGTGCTGACCGAAATGTTGTCGTTGAGCCGCACTGCGTACTCTGCGCTCAGCCGCAGGAACGCGTTGCCCAGGCGGTCCGCGGTGGCGAAACGGCGGTCGTCGTTGTCGATCACGCCGATCGGCGTGACTTCCAGCTCGTCGTAGCCGCGCAGGTTGCGGCCGAACTGGACGCCGCCCATGTAGAACTTCTCGAACGGGAAGCGGCTCACGTCCCCGAAGATGGCGCCGCCTTCGGCGGTCAGCCCGAGGGTGAAGCGGATCGGGCTGCTGCCGGGCGAGTCGCCACCCAGCGTGCCCATCGGCACCCAGATCGAGCTGGAGCCGATGTAGCGCTGGAACTCGCCGTCACCACCCAGGATCCCGCCGTTCAGCTCCGCCGACACGTCCAGCCGCGTCCCGATCGTCGGGAACATCGGATGGTCGATCGTCGAGCGCTGCAGGCCGAGCGTGATGCCGCTCTGGATGCCCGGCGGCTGCGAGAAGATCGACTCCACGTCCTCCTCGTCGAACTGCTCGTACGAGGTGCGAGAGAGTGAGTACCCAACGATCAGCCGGCTGTAGCGCGGATCCGTGGGCAGCGGCAGCCCGAACCGGAGCGATGCGCCCGTCCGGCGGCGCCGCCCGTCGGGCAGGCTGATGAAGCGGTCGCGTGAGCTGAACACCGAGAGCGAGCCGCTCACGTTGGAGTCGAGCAGTGCCGGATCCGAGTAGCTCGCCTCGAAGTTGTTCGAGTAGCTGCCGAACTCCCAGCGCAGGTGCCCGCTCTTCGCCCGGCCGAACAGGTTCGGCTGGTCGTAGCCAAGGAAGCCGGCGATGCCGGAGGCTCCGCCGAGTGCCGTGCCGAAGTTGATCGAGCCCGTCTGCTTCTCGACCACCTCGAACGTGATGTCGACGTCGCCCGTCTCCTCGTCCGGCTCGATGCGCGGCGTCGGGATCGGCGTCTCGAAGAAGCCCAGCGCGCTGATCCGGCGGTAGCTCTGGATCAGCAGCTCCTCGCTGTACACGTCGCCCGGCACCAGCAGCAGCTGGTTGCGGATCACGTCCTCGTGCGTGTACGTGTTGCCCGCGATCGCCACGTTCCGGATGTACGCCGGCTGGAACTCGTTGATCTGCCACGCGACGCTGACCTGTGCCGGCGTGCTGTCGGTGGGCGGCATCCGCTCGATCACCGGCTCCACCTGCGCATACAGGTAGCCCGAGTTGTTGTAGAGCTGCTGGACGGACTGCGTCGCCTCCTGGAACGCGACCAGGTCGAACACCGAATCGTTCGAGCTGCCGCCGCCCAGGCCGATGATGCCGAGCAGCCCGCGCGAGCGGCCCGACTCGAAGTAGCGACGCAGATCCTCCGACGCGAAGCGACGGTTGCCACGCACGTCGAAGTCGGCGAGGCGGTACTGCGGCCCCTCATTCACCTCGATGATCAGCCGGCCCTTGCCCGTCTCCGGATCGACGACCAGCGAGTCGTTCTCGACGACGAAATCCAGGTACCCGCGCTGCCCGTAGAACGCGGGCAGCTTTTCGCGCAGGTCCTGCCGCAGCGTTTCCTCGTTCAGCGTTCCCTGGCGGAACCAGAGGAACCCCTCCGGCTTCGTGCCGAGCGCACCGGTGAGGTCGCCGTCGCTGAAGACCGTGTTGCCCTCGAACACGACGTCCGCGACCGCGACCCGTCCGCCCTCGCGCACATCGAAGATCAGCCGCGCCTGCTGCGACCCCTCGACCGGTACCAGGCGGTGCTCGATGCTGCGCAGCTGGATGCCCCGGTCGGCGAGCAGCGAGCGGACCATGGCTTCCGCTGCCGCTACGCGCGCCGGGCTGAACGGCACGCCCGACTGCAGTCCGACCGTATCGCGCACGGTCGAGGCACTCACGTTCTCGAGCCCCTCGAAGCTGATCGACGCGACCAGCGGGTGCTCGTCGACGTCGACGCGCATGGTGATCGGCGCCAGCGGATTGGTCGGATCGCCGACCAGGAACACCTGCACGTCGGCGAACTGTCCGGTCGCCCACAGCCGGTGCATGCCGCGCTGGATGTCGAGGTAGTCGATCGTGTCGCCCGGAGCCACCCCGAGGTCAGCGAGAAGCTGATCCTCCGCGACGCGCTCGTTGCCCCTGACATCGATCGCGCTGACCACCACGCGACCCTGCAGCGAGTCGGCAGGTTCCTGCGCGGCCAGAGGGCTGAGCGAGGGGAGGCCCGAAACGAGAAGGGCCGCCGCCAGCGCGGCGGCCCATGCTGGGAACTGGAGCTTCACTCGATGCACGGACCCGTTCAGGTTTTCGTCGAAAGGACCCGGAACTCGAGTCCGTCGCCCGCCGTGTTCACGTCCACCTCGAGCTCCTCGCCCGAGGGGAAGTCGCCAATCAGGATCTTCTCCGACAGCGGATCCTCGACATACCGCTGGATCGCGCGCCGCAGCGGACGGGCGCCGAACTTCTCGTCGTAGCCCTTGTCGACCAGGAAGTTGAGCGCACTCTCCGTCAGCGTCATGTGCAGCCCCTCCTCGACCAGCCGCGTGTGCACCTCCTTCAGCAGGATGTGCACGATCTCGCCGATCTGCTCCTTGGTCAGCGGGTGGAAGACGATGATGTCGTCCACGCGGTTCAGGAACTCCGGGTTGAACGCACGCTCGATCTCGTCGCGCACCTTGGTGCGCATCGTGTCGTACTGCGCCTCCGCCGTCGCGGTGTGGAAGCCGAGCGCACGGCCGCCCTTGGTGATGTCACGCGCGCCCAGGTTGGACGTCATGATCAGCACCGTGTTCTTGAAGTCGATCACCCGGCCGTAGTTGTCCGTCAGCCGGCCCTCGTCGAGGACCTGCAGCAGGATGTTGAACACGTCCGGATGCGCCTTCTCGACCTCGTCCAGCAGCACCACGGAATACGGACGGCGCCGCACGGCCTTGGTCAGCGTGCCGCTGTCCTCGTAGCCGACGTATCCCGGCGGTGCACCGATCAGGCGCGACACGGAGAACTTCTCCATGTACTCGCTCATGTCGACGCGGATCAGCGCGTCACGGTCGGCGAACAGGAACTCCGCGAGGGCACGCGCCAGCTCCGTCTTACCGACACCCGTCGGACCGCTGAAGATGAAGCTGCCGATCGGCCGCTGCGGGTCCTTGAGCCCCGCGCGGCTGCGCCGGATCGCGCGGCTGATCGCCTTGATCGCCTCGTCCTGGCCGATCACGCGCTGGTGCAGCTCCTCCTCCATGTTGACGAGGCGCTCCGTCTCGGCCTGCTTCAGGCGCGAAACCGGGATGCCCGTCCAGCGGCTCACGATGAAGCCGACATCCTCCTCGTCGATCGTGGGTCGGTGCGTCTTGCGCTCCTGCTCCCACTCGTCCTGCTTGCGACGGATCTCGCCCTGCAGATCGCGCTCCTCGTCGCGCAGCTCCGCCGCCTTCTCGAAGTCCTGGTCGCGGATCGCCTCGTCCTTGCGCTCCGCCAGCGCCTCCAGCTTCTCCTGCAGGTCGGCCACCTCCGGCGGCGGCACCTGCGTGGCCAGCCGGGCACGTGCGCCCGCCTCGTCGATCACGTCGATCGCCTTGTCCGGCAGGAAGCGGTCGGTGATGTAACGCTCCGACAGCCGCGCCGCCGAGATCAGCGTCTCGTCGGGGATCACGATCTTGTGGTGATCCTCGTAGTGCTTGCGCACACCCTTCAGGATCTCGATCGCCTCCTCCACGGAGGGCGGATCGATGATGATCGGCTGGAAACGACGCTCCAGCGCGCCATCCTTCTCGATGTACTTGCGGTACTCGTTCAGCGTGCTCGCCCCGACGCACTGCAGCTCGCCGCGCGCCAGTGCCGGCTTCAGCATGTTGGACGCGTCGATCGCGCCCTCGGCCGCGCCCGCGCCGACCAGCGTGTGCAGCTCGTCGATGAACAGGATCACGTTCTTGTTCTGAGCGATCTCGTTCATGATCGCCTTGAGCCGCTCCTCGAACTGGCCGCGGTACTTGGTCCCCGCGATCACGGCGGCCATGTCCAGCGCGAGGACGCGGTTGTCCTTGAGGCTGTCCGGGCAGTTCCCGCTCGCGATGAGCTGGGCGAGGCCCTCGACGATCGCCGTCTTGCCGACGCCCGGCTCACCGATCAGCACCGGGTTGTTCTTCTTCCGGCGCGACAGCACCTCCATCACGCGCTCGATTTCCTTCGCCCGGCCGATGGTCGGGTCGAGCTTGTTCTCGCGTGCCAGCTCCGTCAGGTCGCGGCAGAAGTGATCGAGCGCCGGCGTCTTGGACTTCTTCTCGCCCTTGGGCGTGCTCGTGCTGCCGCCGCCCGAGCCGCTGCCGCCCGATGGCTGCGACGGGTTCACGTCGCTGCCGAGCATCTTGAGCGTCTCGGCACGCGCGTCCTCGAGCGACACGCCGAGCGAGTTCAGCACCTGTGCGGCGATGCCCTTCTCCTCGCGCAGCAGGCCGAGCAGCAGGTGCTCGGTGCCGACGTAGGAGTGGTTCAGCTCGCGCGCCTCCGCCATCGCGTACTCGAGCACCTTCTTCGCACGCGACGTGTAGGGCAGCTCACCGAGCGCGATCGTTGCCTTCCCCTTGCGCACCGACTCCTCGATGCGCTCGTGGATCTGCTCCAGATCGACATTCAGGTTCATCAGCACCGCCGCGGCCATCCCCTCGCCCTCGCGAATGAGGCCGAGCAGGATGTGTTCGGTGCCCACGTAGTCGTGCTGCAGGCGGATGGCTTCCTCGCGCGCCATCGCCAGCACCTTACGGACCCGGTCGGTGAAGTTGTAATTCATCGTCGCCTCGTCGCCGGAGCCAACTCCGGCTGATTGCTACCGCCGATTCCCGCCTGCGGCTTCACCGCCGGTCGGGATACCGCCTTCGTCCTCGAGCGCCAGTCGTACATATGTGGCACGATGCAGGTCCGCCTCCGCGTCCGTCAGCGGATGACCTGCGGCCTGCTCGAGATGCGCGTGCTGCGCGTAAATCATGATCTTGTTGAGCGTGTATACACGGACCCCGCGAAGGAGGTTCATGCTCACGCCCAGCCGCACGCCGCTCAACAGGTTCATCACTTCCTCGAAGGAAAGTGAGCGCGCGTACCGCAACAGGCCATAGGCCCGCCAGATCTTGTCCTCGATGACCGCCGGGGCGTCACGCAGCAGCACGCTGCGCGCCTTCTCCTCGTATTGTATCACCTGGCCGACGATCTTCTGCAAGTGCTCGATCAGGTCTTCTTCGCTCTTGCCCAGTGTGGTCTGGTTCGAGAGCTGGAAGAAGTTCCCGACCACCTCCGACCCTTCGCCGTACAGGCCGCGGAACGTGAGGCCGAGCTGGTTGATCCCCTGCAGTACCTTGGTGATCTCCTTGGTCAGGACCAGTCCTGGCAGGTGGACCAGGATCGAGGCACGAAGACCCGTCCCCACGTTCGTGGGACAGCTCGTCAGGTAGCCGTACTCCTGGTGGTACGCGAAGGGGAGCAGTGCGCCCAGCTCCTCGTCCAGCTCGTCCAGCCTGTGGTACGCCCCCGTCAGATGCAGTCCCGAGGTGAGTACCTGCAGTCGCAGGTGATCCTCCTCGTTGACCATCAGCCCGAGCGTGTCGTTGGGCCCCAGGAACAGACCGGCGCCGTGCGCCGGTGCCGCGCCGTCCTCTCCAGCCAGCTCGCGGGAGATCAGGTGCCGCTCCAGCAGCACGCGCCGGGACAGGGGCGAGAGGGCCGCCACGTCCAGAGCGATCCCGCCCTTGAGCGCGCTCTTCTCCGTGGCCTGGCGGATCTGCTCGTAGATCTGGCGGCGCTCGGCGTCGCGCAGCTTCGGGCTGAACGGGTGCCCCTGCAGGTTGCGCGCGAGACGAACCCGCGTGGACAGCACGATGTCGCTGCTGGGGCCGCTCGCCTCGAGCCAGCCGAGGCCGAAATCCGAGAGGTTCGACAGATCCAGCATCAGCCGGCCCGCTCCAGGTTCCGGATCTGGTCGCGCAGCTGCGCCGCGCGCTCGAAGTCCTCCGACTGCACGGCGTGGTCCAGCTTCCGGCGCAGCCCGGCGAGCCGCTGTTCCTGCTGCGCATGCGTCGGGTCGGGCGGCAGGTAGACCTTGCCCACGTGCTGGGTTCCGCCATGCAGCCGGCGGAGCAGCCCCGACAGGTGCGGCTCGAACGTGACGTAGCACTGCGGACAGCCGAGGCGGCCCAGCTTCTTGAACTCGTCGAGCTTCATACCACAGAACGCGCAAGGCCCCGTAACCGTCGACTCGCCGCGGTTGACCTTGGCGAGGAAGTCCGTGAGCGGCAGCGGCGCATCGTCGTGCGGCGTGTCCAGCCCCTTCTCCGCGGCACACGATTCACACAGATGAAGCGACTTCATCTGGTTGTTCTCGATGTGCGTGAGGTGGAGCACCGCCTCGTTCTGTCCGCACTGTTCGCAGAGCATTGATTCCCTACTGCGACGAAACGTTGCTTCGAAGGTGACCCTCCTTGAGCAGGAGGATCCGGTCGGTCTGCTCGGCCAGCTCGCGGTTGTGCGTGGCCATGACGAGCGCGACCCCGGTCGTGCGGCGCAGCTCGAAGAACAGCGCATGGAGCTGCTCGCTCGTATGCGTGTCCAGGTTGCCGCTCGGCTCGTCCGCGATCAGTACCGCCGGCCGGTTCGCGAGTGCCCGCGCGACCGCAACCCGCTGCTGCTCGCCGCCACTGAGCTGCGAGGAGCGATGCGACGCCCGTTCCGCCAGGCCTACCGCGCTCAGCAGCTCCCGCGAACGCTCCGCCGCCTCCGGCTCCGACGTTCCGGCGATCAACTGCGGCATCATCACGTTTTCCAGCGCTGTGAACTCACGCAGCAGGTGATGGAACTGAAAGACGAAGCCGATGGACCGGTTGCGCACGGCGGCGAGCTCCCGGTCGGCCAGCTCGTCGACCGCCCGGCCGTCGACCAGGACCGTCCCGGCCGTGGGCCGGTCGAGGCAGCCGAGCAGGTGCAGCAGCGTCGATTTTCCCGCCCCCGAGGCGCCGATGATCGCGACCGCCTCGCCCGCCGAGACCTCGATGTCTACCCCGTCGAGAATGACGAGTTCGCTGCCATCCTCTTCGGTGTAACGCTTTACCAGGCCGCGACCTGCGAGTACCGCGCCGTTCCGGGCGAAGCCGTGCGCGTCAATCATGGCGGATCGCGTCGACCGGCTGCAGGCGCGAGGCGGTGCGCGCCGGATAGATCGTCGCGATCAGCGCGACCGCGATGCTGGCGACCAGGATCAGCACGACGTCGAGCGGGTCCAGCGCGACCGGCAGTCGATCGATGAAATACACGTCGCCGGGCAGCTCGATGAACTGGTAGCGGTCCAGCAGCCAGACCAGGAGGAACCCGCCGATCGAGCCCAGCAGCGTACCGATCAGCCCGATGGCAAGCCCCTGCAGCAGGAAGATGCGGAGCACCGCGCTGTCCGTGAGTCCCATGGATTTCAGGATCCCGATCTCCCGCGTCTTGTCGGTGACCACCATGATCAGGGTGCTCACGATATTGAACGCGGCAACCACCACGATCAGGAACAGGATGATCGCCATTGCCAGCTTCTCGAGCTTGAGAGCCGAGAAGAGCGAGGCGTTCAGTGTCATCCAGTTGTCGGTGTAGTACGGGAACCCGAGCTTCGTGAAGAGGGCGCCGGCCACGTCCTCCGCCTGCCAGGGATCCGTGATGTTCACCGCAATCCCCGAGACCGTGGCGGAATCGTAGTCGAGCAGCTCCTGGACGGGTGCCATTTCGGCGTACATGAAATTCAGGTCGTACTCGTACATCCCCGTCTGGAAGACGCCGGTCACCTCGAAATTCGCGAGCTCGGGCATCAGCTCGCCGAGGGGACCCGTCTTGATGTTCTCGAACGAGCCGACGGTCACGGTGTCCCCCGGCAGAACGCCGAGGCGCTGCGCAAGTCGGCTGCCGACGAGCACGCCGGGATAGCCGCTCTGCGTCGGACCCAGCGCGTAGGTGCCGTCGCGGAGCCCGCGCTCGATGTCCGTCAGCGGCTCCGGTGCTATCCCGGGCTTGATCCCGTACAGCGAGCCGGGTGTCGCCGTCTGGCCCAGCACACCGACCTGGGCGAGCACGAACGGCTCGGCACTCACGACGCCCTCGGTATCCAGCACCTCCGGCAGCACTTCCTGCCAGCCGCTCAGGCGGAAGCCCTGCCCCTGCTCGAACACGTAGACGTGCGGGTTGCTGCCGAGGATCTTCTCCTGCAGGTCGCGCTGCAGTCCCGTCATCACCGCAATGACGCAGATCAGCGCCATCACGCCCAGGGTGACGCCACCGACCGCGATCAGCGTGATGAGGGAGACGAAGCGGCCCTTGCGACGGCTCGCCAGGTAGCGCCGGGCGACGTACCACTCGAGGTTGCGCACGATCGCTATTCCGGCCGCATGGTCGGAAACAGGATCACGTCCCGGATCGACGCCTGGTCCGTCAGCAGCATCGTCAGACGATCGATGCCGATGCCGACGCCACCGGTGGGCGGCATCCCGTACTCCAGCGCACGCAGGTAGTCCTCGTCGAGCTGTTGCGCTTCCTCGTCGCCGCGCGCACGCAGTGCGACCTGTGCCTCGAAGCGCTCGCGCTGATCGAACGGATCGTTCAGCTCGCTGAACGCGTTGGCGATCTCACGACCCGCGATCATCAGCTCGAAACGTTCGACGAGCTGGGGATCCCCGCGCTTCGGCTTGGCCAGTGGCGACAGCTCGCGCGGGTAGTCCGTGATGAACACGGGGTCGTGCAGGTGCTCCTCGACCAGCTCGCCGAACAGCTCGTCCAGCAGCTTGCCGCGCCCCATTGTGTCCACGTCCTCGACGCCGAGCGAGCGCGCCTTCGCCGCGAGCTCGTCATCCGACATGGCGGCCGCGTCCAGGCCGCCATGGACCCGCAGCGCCTCCAGGAACGGCAGCCGCCGGTAGGGCGGCGTGAAGTCGATCGTGCGGCCCTGGAACGTGACCGTCCGCTCACCGCCGTACAGCTCGTCGACCACGCTCACCAGCATCTGCTCGACCAGGTCCATCATGTCGCCGTAGTCGGCGAACGCCTGGTACAGCTCGAGCATGGTGAACTCGGGGTTGTGCGTGCGGTCGATCCCCTCGTTCCTGAAGTCCTTGCCTATCTCGTACACGCGCTCCAGGCCCCCGACGATCAGCCGCTTCAGGTACAGCTCGTCCGCGATGCGCAGGTACAGCGGCATGTCGAGCGCGTTGTGATGGGTCGTGAAGGGCCGGGCCGACGCGCCGCCGTAGAGCGGCTGCAGGATCGGCGTCTCGACCTCGATGTAGCCGCGTCCGTCCAGGAAGCGCCGGATCGCCGTGACGATGCGGGTGCGCGCCAGGAAGACGCGGCGTACGTCGGGGTGCACGGCGAGGTCGGCGTAGCGCTGGCG
>DASTYK010000051.1 GCA_035764935.1 Longimicrobiales bacterium
GGCGTCGTGTAGCCGGGCAGTGTCATCTCGGTTCCGGGCACGGTCGCACCGTACGCGGACTTGCTCAGCACGAGGAAGTCGCCGACCAGCAGGGTGTCCTCCATCGAGCCGGAGATCACCGTCCAGGTCTGGATGACGAAGGTGCGGATGACGAGGAAGAGCAGGAACCCGATGAACAGCGACTTGGTCCATTCCCAGGCGGAGCGGCCGAGGGTGCGCTCCTGCTGCTGCGCCGTGGGGGGCCGGGACTGCTTTGTCTGCGACCGGTTGCGGTTCGAGGTGGCCATGGGTCCAGCGGTTCGGGGGTACGGCCGGTCAGCGGCCGCCACTCTCAGAGATACGCTCCTGAACACCTGATGTTTCGCCTTTCATCCCGCCGTGGCAAGTGGCGCAGGGTATCCGCTGGCATTCCGCGCCCCCTTGTGTCATGATCCGGACGGAACCAGTGCTCCCGGAATTCGCATGTCGACGACCGAAGCCCCCGTAATTCGTGCACCCCGTGGTTCGACGCTCCGCTGCCGCGGATGGCAGCAGGAGGCGGCGCTGCGGATGCTGATGAACAACCTGGACCCGGAGGTGGCGGAGCGGCCGCAGGACCTCGTCGTGTATGGCGGTACGGGCAAGGCTGCGCGGGACTGGGCCAGCTTCGAGGCGATCGTCCGCACGCTGGAGACGCTGGGCGACGACGAGACACTGCTGGTCCAGAGCGGCCGGCCGGTGGGCGTGTTCCGCACACACGCGCACGCGCCGCGGGTGCTGATCGCCAACGCCAACCTGGTCGGTGACTGGGCGACTTGGGAGCAGTTCCGCGAGCTGGAGCGGGCCGGCCTGACGATGTACGGCCAGATGACGGCGGGCTCCTGGATCTACATCGGCACGCAGGGGATCCTGCAGGGGACGTACGAGACGTTCGGCGCAGTGGCGCGTCAGCAGTTCGGCGGATCGCTGAAGGGCAGGTGGGTGCTGACCGGGGGGATGGGCGGCATGGGCGGTGCCCAGCCGCTGGCCGCGACCATGAACGAGGGGGCGGTCCTCTGCGTGGAGGTCGACCCGGCCCGCATCCAGCGCCGGATCCAGCAGCGCTACTGCGACCGGATGACCCACGACCTCGACGAGGCGCTGGAGTGGGTGCGGGGCGCGGCATCCCGGGGCGAGGCACTGTCGGTCGGGCTGGTCGGCAACTGTGCCGAGGTACTGCCGGAGCTGGTGCGCCGGCGCGTGGTCCCGGATGTGCTCACGGACCAGACGTCCGCCCACGACGAGCTGAACGGGTATGTCCCCGCAGGACTCTCGCTCGAGGAGGCGGACGATCTCCGCACGCGCGATCCCGCGACATACGTGCATCGCTCGATGGAGTCGATGGCCGTGCACTGTCGCGCGATGGTCGAGCTGATGCGCCTGGGGGCCGTAACGTTCGACTACGGCAACAACCTGCGCGGCCAGGCGAAGCAGGCCGGCTACCAGGATGCGTTCGCGTTTCCGGGCTTCGTGCCTGCGTATGTCCGGCCGCTGTTCTGCGAGGGGAAGGGGCCGTTCCGCTGGGCGGCGCTGTCAGGTGACCCGGCGGATATCCGTCGCACGGATGAGCTGGTGCTGGAGCTGTTCCCCGAGGACGAGCACCTGAAGCGCTGGATCCGGATGGCGCAGGAGCGCGTCGCGTTCCAGGGGCTGCCGGCGCGCATCTGCTGGCTGGGCCAGGGCGCGCGCGCGAAGTTCGGCGTCGCGCTGAACGACCTGGTGGCGAGCGGTGAACTGTCCGCGCCGATCGTGATCGGTCGCGACCATCTCGACACCGGTTCCGTCGCCTCGCCGTACCGCGAGACCGAGGCGATGAAGGACGGCAGCGATGCGATCGCCGACTGGGCGATTCTCAACGCCCTCCTGAACGTGGCGAGCGGGGCGAGCTGGGTGTCGTTCCACCATGGCGGCGGCGTCGGCATCGGCCGGTCGCTGCACGCGGGACAGGTGATCGTCGCGGACGGCACGGCGGACATGCGCGAGCGGCTCGAGCGTGTGCTGACGAACGATCCGGGCATCGGCGTGGCGCGCCATGCGGATGCGGGGTACGAGATTGCAATCGAGACCGCGCAGCGGCATGGAATTCGTCTGCCGATGCGCGAGCAGGGCTGATACAGCGAACAACATCCAGGAGTGAGATGACCGAAGATCTACTGCGCCGTGCGGGCGCACGGCTGGACGAGAACGGCGACGAGGAGGCGGAGAAGCAGGAGTCGCCGGAGCGCGCCAACCCCGCAATGCTGACGGAAACCGTGCGCGACCGGCTGTTCAAGTCGCGCACGCTGATCATCAGTGGCGAGATCAACCAGAAGCTGGCCGCGCAGGTGATGGGTCAGCTCCTCGCGATGTCGGCGGAGTCGGAGGACCCGATCACGATCTTCGTGAACTCGCAGGGAGGCCACGTCGAGTCGGGTGACACGATCCACGACATGATCCGCTTCATCACTGCGCCGGTTCGCATGGTCGGCACCGGCTGGGTTGCGAGCGCTGGTGCCCTGATCTATGTCGCCGTGCCGAAGGAGCAGCGCTTTTCGCTGCCGAATACGCGTTACCTGCTGCATCAGCCGTGGGGCGGTGCGCGCGGCAGTGCCGCGGACATCGAGATCGAAGCGCGCGAGATCGTGAAGATGCGCGAGAGGCTGAACCGCGTATTCGCGGAGCAGACGGGGCAGCCGCTGGAGAAGATCGTGGACGACACGCGCCGCAACTTCTGGCTCTCGGCAGAAGCGGCAGTCGATTACGGCCTGGTCGGCACGATCATCCGCAGCCGTTCCGAGTTGAAGTAAAGGGCGTGCGACGCTGCACCGGCGGATTGCAGCGTCGCATTCTTCCTCTCCCCTCCTGATGTCGACGATTCTCGTTCCCGAGCTGCTCTGGCAGCATGGCCGCTTCGTGCGTGACCGCGCCCTCGTGGTGGAGGGTGACCGCATAGCGGCGATCGTTCCGGCGGAGCGGGCCGGGCATGAGGCGCGCCGGCTGCCGCGACGGGCACTGATGCCGGGTTTCGTCAATGCGCACTCGCACGCGTTCCAGCGGCTGATCCGTGGTCGCACGCAATGGCGGCCCGCCAATGACCGAAGAGCGGACTTCTGGAGCTGGCGCGAGGAGATGTACCGCGCCGCACTGCTGCTCTCGCCCGAGCAGGTGGAGGCGGTCTCCGCGTTCTGTTTCCTGGAGATGCTCAAGGCCGGTTACACGTCCGTGGGCGAGTTCCACTACCTGCACAACGACAGGAGTGGGGCGCCGTACGACGATCCCGCCGAGCTCGCCCGGCGCATCCTGGCCGCCGCGCGCAGTGTCGGCATCCGCATCGCGCTGCTGCACGTGGCCTACGCGACGAGCGGCATCGGCCAGCCGCTGCGCCCCGAGCAGCGCCGCTTCGCCACGCCGACGCTGGACGGGTTCCTCCGTGTGGTGGACGCATTGCGCGAGTCGGCCGCAGGCGACCCGCTGGTCAGTGTCGGCGTTGCGCCGCACAGCATCCGCGCGGTGCCGCGCGAGTGGCTGCCGGCCGTCCATGCGTATGCGGAGCAGTACGGCCTGCCGTTGCACATGCACGTCAGCGAGCAGCCCGCGGAAGTCGATGCCGCGCTCGCGGCGTTCGGCCTGCGCCCTGTGGAGCTGCTGGAACAGGACGGGCTGCTCGACGACCGTTTCACCGCGGTCCACGCGACGCACCTGGCGGCCCACGAGGTGAACCTGCTCGGCAACACCGCCGTAACGGTGTGCGCCTGCCCTACCACTGAACGGGATCTCGGCGACGGGTTCCTGCAGGCAGACAACCTTCTGACCGCGGGCGCGCGCATTGCAATCGGAACGGACAGCCAGAGCATCATCGACCCGTTCGAGGAAGTGCGCCTGATCGAATACCACGAGCGGCTGCAGCGCCTGCGGCGGATCGTGCTGCTGCCGCCGGGCGCGGACGGCGCCGCGGACCCCGGCTCCCTGCTGCTCGACATCGGCACGCGCGCGGGTGCGAAGGCATTGCGCCTCGATGCGGGCCGGCTCGAAGCGGGCGCACTCGCGGATTTCATTGCCGTGGACCTGGACCATATCGCTCTCGCGGGCTGCGACGCGGATTCCCTCGCGGCGCACCTCACGCTGGGCGGGCGCGCAGAATGCGTGAGTGACGTGTGGACCGGCGGCATACAGCGGGTCGCCGATCGCAGCCATGCGGACGAAGAGCGGCTGCGCGCTGCATTCGGGGTCGCGGTGAGGTCGTGATGAGATGCGTTGCAGCCGCTCCCCACCGCCGGGTGGTCGACTGATGGCGAGCATCCAGCTCGGCCGTATCGCCGGCTTCCGCTTCGGCGTCGACTACTCCTGGTTCATCATCTTCTTCCTGATCCTCTGGTCGTTCACGGCAGGCGTGTTCCCGGCCCAGGTGCCCGGCCTGGGTGATGGCGTATACATCGCGATGGGCGTGATCGGCACGCTGCTCTTCTTCGCCTCACTCGTGCTGCACGAGCTGGCGCATGCCGTGATCGCACGCAGGCGCGGCGTCGAAGTCGAGAGCATCACGCTGTTCCTGCTGGGCGGTGTCGCCCGTACGCGCGGCGAGGCGAGCACCCCGGGCGACGAGTTCCGGATCGCCGCGGTGGGCCCGCTGATGAGCCTGCTGATCGGAACGGTGCTGTTCGGCCTCGCGCTGGTTTCTCGCGGCGCCGGCTGGCACCCCGCCGTCGTCGTCGTGCTGCAGTACATCGCAGTGCTCAACTTCGTGCTGGCGGTGTTCAACCTGCTGCCGGGGTTCCCGCTCGACGGCGGCCGCGTTCTGCGCGCGGCGGTGTGGCACTTCACGGGTGATGCGACCAGGGCGACGCGCGTGGCGGCGATGTCCGGGCGTGCGATGGCGTGGATCCTGTTCGCGCTCGGCGCGTTCGAGATCTTCGGCGGTGCACTGCTGGGCGGTGTGTGGCTGATCCTGATCGGCTGGTTCATCCGCAATGCCGCGGACGCCGGCTACCAGCAGCACATGCTGCGCTCGACGCTGGGCAGTGTGCTCGCCCGCGACACCATGACACCGGCGCCACGCACGATCGAGTCGCACCTCACCCTGGAGCGGCTGGTGGGCGAGTACTTCATGCACACGCGTTACCTCTCGTTCCCGGTCGTTGACGGCGAGCGCCCGCTGGGCATCATCACCCTGAACCAGGTGAAGGCGGTGCCGCGTGACGACTGGCCGCACCGCACGGTTGCGGATACGATGACGAAACTCGACGAGGGCATCGTCGTGTCCGGAACGGACTCGCTGCTCACGGTGATGCAGCGGTTGCAGGCGTCGCCTGTCAGGCGGCTTCTCGTGGTCGAGCGCGACACGCTAGCCGGATACATCACCGCGCACGACGTCGCCGGCTGGATCGAGAAGAGCGGCATTCTCAAGGGGGAGCGGAAGCGTGGCTGACACGCGTGACGTGATACCGGAGGACCGGCTGCCGCCGGGGTTCGCCGAGCGGATCGACAACCCACCGGCCGAGCCGGCCGTACCCGCACCCTCGGCCACGGTGGTGCTCGCGCGCCCCGGTCACGGCGGGCCGGAAGTCCTGTTGCTCAAGCGGCTGCGCACGAGTGGCTTCGTGCCCGGCGCGTTCGTCTTTCCGGGCGGGCGCGTGGACGCCGCGGATTCCAGTGTCGACCTGATCGCGCGGACCGTCGGCATGACGGCCGAGCCCGAGCCTGCCTACTGGATGGCAGCGGCGCGCGAGGCGTTCGAAGAGACCGGGCTCCTGCTCGGCGTGCGTACGGACGGGACGTCGTGTGCCCGGGGCGACGGAGGGCTCGAACGCTGGCGCGAGAAGCTGCTCGCCGACCAGGCAACGCTGATAGACGTGCTGAGGACCGAGGATGTCAGGCTCGACTTCCGCCGCACTGCATACTGCGCGCACTGGATCACGCCGGTCGCCGAGCCACGGCGCTACGACACTCGCTTCTTTCTTGCGGAGGTCCCGCGCGAGTGCCTGGCGGTCATCGATGCACGCGAGATGAGCGCGAGCGTCTGGCTGCGGCCTGCCGACGCACTCGAGCGGTTCCACCGCGGTGAGCTGCCCATGGTGTTTCCAACCGCCCGCACACTCCACGAGCTGTCACGCTTCACCACGATCGACGATGCGCTGGCTCACTACCGCTCTGCGACGATACGTGCGATCCAGCCACGCCTGGTTCGCCGCGATGGCGGGATCGGCATGGAGCTGGACGACCTGGAGGAGGACGTATGAAGTCGCGGCCCGCGACACTCGGTGAGCTGAAGGCGAGCGGCTACCGTTCGCGCACCGTGAAGGACGAGATGCGCACGAACCTGCTGCGCAAGCTGCGCAGCGGCGAAACGCTGTTCCCCGGCATCGTCGGGTACGAGGACACCGTCGTGCCGCACATCGTGAACGCGCTGCTCGCCCGGCAGAACTTCATCCTGCTCGGGCTGCGAGGGCAGGCGAAAAGCCGGATCATCCGCCAGCTGGTCAACCTGCTGGACGAGGAGATCCCGATCATCGCCGGCAGCGAAGTGAACGACGACCCGCTCGAGCCGATCTCCAAGTTCGCCCGGCAGATGATCGAGGAGGACGGCGACAGTGCGCCGATCGCGTGGGTGGGGCGTGACGCCCGCTTCGTCGAAAAGCTGGCGACGCCCGACGTCACCATCGCGGACATCATCGGCGACGTCGATCCGATCAAGGCCGCGCGTGGCGGGCACCTGCTCTCCGACGAGCTGACCATCCACTACGGGCTGCTGCCGCGCGCCAACCGTGGCATCTTCGCCGTCAACGAGCTGCCCGACCTCGCCGGGCGCATCCAGGTCGGGCTCTTCAACATCATGCAGGAAGGCGACGTCCAGATCAAAGGCTACCCGGTCCGTCTTCCGCTCGACGTGCAGCTCGTGTTCACGGCGAACCCCGAGGACTACACCGCGCGCGGCAAGATCATCACGCCGCTCAAGGACCGCATCGGCGCCGAGATCATGACGCATTATCCGGAGAGCGTGGACGCCGGGATGCAGATCACGGCGCAGGAGGCGTGGCTCGAGCGGGGTGAGCTGCCCGTCGACGTACCGCAGATCGTCGCGGAGCTGATCGAGCGCGTCGCGTTCCTGGCGCGTGCGGACCGCCGCATCGACCAGCGCAGCGGCGTCAGCCAGCGCATGCCGATCAGTGTACTGGAATCGGCCGTCTCCAATGCGGAGCGGCGGGCGCTGATGGTCGACGAGGAGGTGATCGCGGCCAGGCCGAGCGACGTGTACGCCGCGCTGCCCGCGATCACCGGAAAGATGGAGCTGGAGTACGAGGGTGAGCTGGTCGGCGCCGACCGGATCGCCCGCGAGCTGATCTCGCGCGCATGTGCCGACATCCTCGAGGAGCGCGGCGGCCAGATGGTCGAAAACGATCTCGAGGACGTCGTCGACTACTTCGATCGCGGTGGTGTGCTGCAGCTCGGTGACACGGCGGGCGCGTCTGCCTCGCTGGAGGGGTTCCGCACGGTGACGGGGCTGGTCGAAGCGGTCGAGAAGCTCGCGCTGGTGCAGCTGCCGGCGAGCGATGGCGCGACGGTGGCCGCGTGTGAGCTGATCTTGGAAGCACTGGTCGCGGAGCGCCGGCTGTCACGCAGTGAGACGGGCAGCTACTCGCGAGCGGCACGGCGACCGCCGCCGCAGCAGGGGCCGGCGGGGCCGATCGAGATCTGAACGGAAGGGGCCCTGGGCCCGGGGCCTGGGCCGGGGCCCGGGGTGGACGGCGGGAACGGCGGGAACGGCGGGACCGGCGGGAACGGCGGGAATGGCGGGACGTCTGCGCCGTACGGCGCGTCCGCTATCCGAGCACTGCGTGCAGCAGCCGCTGCTGACCGCGCGGCAGCGTGAAATTCGCGCGCGCCTGCGGCTCGTACCATGCGCGCCGGGGAGTGGGTCGCAAGGCGAAGGTGCCGGCGACCTGGAACGCCTGGTACTCCTCGATGCGGTGTGAGAAGACGTGCCGGACGGTGGCCACCGGCTCGTCGCTGTGCAGTGTGACGTCGTTGCGCCGTGTCACCGTCCGCGCCACGCCGAGCGCGGCATCCTCGGGTGCGGTTCCGTTCTCCGCAGTTCGCGCAGGCAGCTCCCACATGCCGGCGAGCAGGCCGGTATCAGGTCGTCGTGTGAGCAGGATGCGGCCCTTCGGGTCGCGCAGCACGGCGACCCCGACACTGACCACCGGCACATCCGGCTTCTTCTTCGGAGCGGGGCGTTGCTTCTGTGTCCCCTTCCGGTAAGCGGCGCAGTGCGCCGTCACCGGGCAGGTGGTGCATTCCGGCGAGCGCGGTGTGCAGACCGTGGCGCCGAGCTCCATCAGTGCCTGGTTGAATTCGCCCGGTCGATCCCGCGAAACGAGGGCGGCAGTTTCCGTGCGCAGTGCCCGACCCTCCAGGTCACGATCCAGCAGCCGTGACATCACCCGTCGCACGTTGCCGTCGACGGCGGGCTCGGCGTGGCCGTATACGATGCTCGCGATCGCGCCGGCCGTGTAGTCGCCGATGCCGGGCAGCGTACGCAGACCTTCTGCGCTGTCCGGCATCTCACCCGCATGACGCTCACGCACCACCCGCGCTGCCGCGTGCAGGTTCCGAGCGCGGGAGTAGTAGCCGAGGCCTTCCCACATCTTGAGCACGTCATCGATGTCGGCGTCGGCGAGGTGTTCCAGCGTGGGGAAGCGGGCGAGCCAGCGCTGATAGTACGGGATCGCGGCTGCGACACGTGTCTGCTGGAGCATGATCTCGCTGACCCAGACACGGTACGGATCCCGTGTTTCGCGCCAGGGCAGGGAACGGCCGTGCTGGTCGAACCAGGCGAGGAGTGACTGCTGGAAGCGGTGCGTCTGCATGGTGGCGCGGATCGTAACGGGCCCGGCGGCGCAGGGGAAGCCAGCAGCCTTTCACTGCCCACCCGCCATGCCCCCGCGGATTTCTGCTATACTAGGAGATCGACCCTCCGGCGGAGGCCCGGTCATGCGCTACACCACCTATTCCAAGTATACCGGCTCCGTCCTGGATGCCCTGAACATCCAGGACCTGCTGGAGCGGCTCGCGGATTTCCTGCTGCAGAGCGGGTTCGAGGGCGGGCCGCACTACCACCCGTGGTGGGGGTGGAGCGGGGAGGAGGGGGAGGACAGATCGCTGGACGCGCTCAAGGAGGCGCTGCTGCAGGCGCTGATCGAGAGCGGCCAGCTCACACCGGAGATGCTCGCCGAGCTGCGTGGTGAAGGTGACGGTGACGAGGAGACGCGGCGCGCGATCGCGGAGCTGCTGGACGAGCTGGTGCGGCGCCTGGTGGAAGAAGGCTACCTGAACACCAGCCAGGCACCCCAGATGCCGACCGGTCACACGGAGATGACCGGCACGGTGGACGATGCCCGCAAGGCCGCGCAGCAGGTCGAGTTCAACCTCACGCAGAAAGGCATCGACTTTCTCGGCTACCGCACGCTGAAGAACCTGCTCGGAGCCCTGGGCCGCAGCAGCCTGGGCTCGCACGACACGCCTCACCTCGCAACGGGAGTGGAAGCGGAGGCGGCACCGAAGACGTACGAGTTCGGCGACACGCTCAACCTCGACATCCCCGCAACGCTGTCCAACGCGCTTGCACGTGAAGGGATGCGTGTCCCGCTGAACCTGGAGTACGACGACCTGATGGTGCACCAGGCGGAGTACCGGAGCTCCTGCGCGACGGTGCTGATGCTGGACATCTCGCACTCCATGATCCTGTACGGGGAGGATCGCTTTACGCCGGCGAAGAAGGTGGCACTGGCGCTGTCGCACCTGATCCGCACGCAGTATCCCGGCGACACGCTGCGCGTGGTGACGTTCGGCGACCGGGCGCAGGAGATCCCGATCGGGGAGCTGCCGCACGCGAAGGTGGGCCCGTTCCACACCAACACGGCGGAGGGGCTGAAGCTGGCGCGTCGCATCCTTCTCTCCCAGAAGAAGGACATGCGCCAGATCGTGATGATCACCGACGGCAAGCCGAGCGCGATCACGGTGGGGCAGGACCGCGTGTACAAGAACCCGGCCGGCCTCGATCCGCGGGTGATCAAGGAGACGCTGCACGAGGTCGCCGCGTGCAGAAAGGCGGGCATCCTGATCAACACGTTCATGCTCGCGCGCGAGCGCGCACTCGTGCAGTTCGTCAGCAAGGTCTGCGAGATGGCGCGTGGCAAGGCGTACTTCACGAATACGGTGACGCTGGGCGAGTATGTGATGCGCGACTTCCTGCGCCGCCGGACGTCCCGGGGCTGAGCGGGGCTGGCCTGATTTTCGCCCTTGCCACTGGCCCGGCGCGCGGCGGCGTCGCATTCTGCAGCGCGAACCCTGACGGCAACCAGCGACAACGGGCTCTTGCATGACGTGGTGGGAAGCGATCCTTCTGGGCGTGGTACAGGGAATCACAGAGTTCTTCCCCGTGTCCAGCTCCGGACACCTCGTCATGTCACAGCACCTTCTCGGCCTCTCCGTGCCGGGGATCGGCTTCGAGGTCGCCGTGCACGTCGCCACGCTGATCTCGGTGCTGATCGTTTACCGCCACAAGGTGTTCAGGCTGCTGCGCGGGGCCATCGGCATGGAGGAGGAGTCCGCCTGGCCGTACCTGCTGAAGCTGGTGCTGGCCTCCGTGCCGGCAGCAATCGTCGGCCTGGCATTCAAGGACTGGTTCGAGGAGCGGTTCGACGATCCCGTGTTCGCGGGCACCATGCTGCTCGTGACGGGCATGCTGGTATGGTCGAGCCGCTGGACGCGCGCGGAGCGTGCACCGTCGTGGAAGGAATTCATCCCGCTCGTTCTTGCGACGATCGTGGCGCTGCTGCTTGGCTCGTTCGCCGCGTTCCTGGTGGTGAGCGCAATCCTGCTGGTGATCTTTGCACTGTCCCGGGCGACAGCCCGTCACGAGTGGAAGCAGGAGCCGACGTGGGGCGGCGCGCTGATGATGGGTATCGCGCAGGCGTGCGCCATCCTGCCCGGCATAACACGCTCCGGGTCGACGGTGGTCACAGGGCTGTGGCGGCGGATCGATCCTGTCGCCGCGGCGGAGTTCTCCTTCCTGATGTCGATCCCGGCGATCATCGGTGCGGCCGTTCTGTCGCTGCCCGAGATGGCCGAGGGTGGTGCACAGGTAGCGACTGTGCCCCTCGTCGCGGGGTTCCTCGCATCCGGCATCGCGGGGGTGCTCGCGATACGCTGGTTCGTCGCGCTCCTGGCGAAGCAGAACTTCTACGTGTTCTCATACTACTGCTGGCTGGCGGGTACGCTCTTTCTGCTGACCCTCTAGCAGGCAGCGCAGCGGGATAACGAAGCGGCCCCGCAGCCAGTCGCTGCGGGGCCGTCGTGCATTCCGTTCTGCCAGCGCCGATCAGGCCGCGGCGGCTACTGTCGTTGCTGCGCCTCCGTCGTGACCGCACTCGCCGGTGTGCTGACCGGCATGTCGTTCCAGCTCATCAGCGAGTTCCAGACAAGCGGGATCTCGTGATGGTTGAGGAACCGGTGGAGCGGGTTGAACGAGAACGCGACCACGCGGCCCTGACCGACCGGGACGTCGAAGATCGCGCCCTGGCCGACGATCACGTTCTCGTTGCGGACCATGCCGGACAACACGTAGCGGCTGTCGTCGCCGGAGCGTTCAGCGCGAGCCGGGCCTGTGGATTCCGGCCGTTCGTCCGCGGCGGCCCGTGTCTCGGGCATCCCCATCATCTCGCCCGCAGGCTCGGGCCGTTCATCGGCAGCCGGCCTGGTGCCGTACTGTGCGACGACCAGGTCGCGGTCGCGGCGGTCCACGGCGAACAGGGGGCCGTTGCCGCGGAAGAGGTGGAACGTCTCGGGATAGCCGTACATGACCGGGTGCTCCGGCCGACGCGCTTTCGCGGTCACCACGGACCCCGGGTGGAACAGGTTGCCGGTCGGCCGCTCGCTCAGCTGCCGGGCGAGGCCGCCGTCGGACGCCAGCCGGGTAGGATTGCCGAGCGTGACGAGCATGCCACCGCCCTCGATGAAGCGCTGCAGGCCGGCCAGCCCCTCGAAGCCCATGCCGCCCGTCATGTCAGCGGTGGAGTCGGGCGTGCCGTGCGACGGGAACTCGGCTGTCCTGGTGAATGGCATCGGTCCCCACTTCCGGTCGATGCCGTGCACGAGCTGCTCCAGCTCACCGCGCACCTGGGGGACCAGTATGACATCGAAGCGGCTGCGCAGGTTGCCGGCGCGCAGGTCGTCCTTGTCGATCGAGGTGTACGGCACGCCGTACTGCTCGAGGGTGAAGCGCGCCCAGCCTTCGTCCTGGGTGTTGTACCAGGTGTGGTAGACGGCGACGCGCGGGACGTCAGCCGCGTGGCGCGGCACGTTGGGCGCGCGGTTCGTTGCAACGAGATCGACGCCGAAGCGCTGCGCGAGCTGCTGTGCGACGTCACGCGACGCACCGCTGATCACGAGGCTGCCGGCGGGGAAGGAGTCGCGTCCGACCGTGAACGCAGAGCGTGCGACCTCGGCCGTCGCGCCCTGTCCGTTCTCCGCGAGCCAGTACAGCGCGGGCAGCAGCTCGCCCTGGCCGGTGTGCGCGGCCACGTGGATGCTGCCGTTGCCGCGCACGCCGCCGGCGTACGCAACCGTGTCGGTCAGCAGCGCCAGGTCGTCCCACTCGAAGATGCCGGGATCGTCGACCGGCTCGACGTCGACGCCATACAGGTAGCCGAGCGTCCAGGCGATGTCGTCGTAGGGCGGGTGCTCGGCGTCCTCCGGGAAGTCCTGCTTCGTGAGCAGGGTCACGGCCAGGTCGCGATACGGCTGATCGAGGCGCACGACGAAGTCGCCGTCGCGACGCTGGTGCACTTCGATTGCCTGCCTCTGGAGCTGGTTCACGAGGTACGCCGTGCGCCGCGGGTCGCGCTGCTCGTCGAAGCCGGGGATGACGAAGCCGTGCGGTGCCTTGGTCTGCCCGCGCGTGATGCTGTTGCTTCCCTTCTGCCAGAAGTTGCGCAGCAGCAGGTCGCCGTTCTCCGCGGTGAACAGCAGCGACGCGAGCACGCCGGCCTGCATGTAGTTGGTGTTGTTGCGCAGAGACCAGCGCACCTTCGCCGTGGGCGGCCAGTGACGGTACCACTGGCGGCTGGTCACCGGATCACCTGCATACCGCTGGTTCGACAGGTCGCGCACGTAGGTCTCTGCGCCGGCGTTGCCGAACGTCTCGTAGAAGCGTGCGATGCTGTTGTGGTTGTTGGCCACCCAGGCCGCGTAGCCCGGCCACCAGCCGTCGAAGAAGCCCCAGTGCCAGACACCCGGCATGTTCTGCGCGGACAGGCGCGTGATGTCGTTGTTCGCGAACAGCTGCCACTCGCCGACCACGATCGGGTCGTTTTCGTGGTTGTAGGGACCGGTGCCGGTCGAGATGTAGAGCAGCGGCA
Organism: Longimicrobiales bacterium; assembly: GCA_035764935.1. NCBI lineage: Bacteria > Pseudomonadati > Gemmatimonadota > Longimicrobiia > Longimicrobiales > Longimicrobiales bacterium. Next base: position 13,413 of record DASTYK010000051.1, read on the forward strand.
CCGACTCGTGCAGATCGTGGATGACGAGCGGGTGCCAGTCGTAGTACGCGCGGAAGAGTGCCCTGGTCAGCTCCTGCGAAACCTGGATGCCATCCCGGTTGTTGTCGTGGACGACGTACTTGCCCCAGTACGGTGTCGAGCGTGGGAACCCGTCGTCGAACGTCTCGCGTCCCCTGGTGTAGCGGTTGTACCAGTCGACCTGGCGGTCGCGACCGTCCGGCTCCGCGACGGGGTTGATGATGGTGATGACCTCGTTGCGGATGCGTGCGACGTCGGGGTCGTCGCTCACGGCGAGCCGGTATGCGAGCTCCGGCAACATCTCCGGCGGCCCCATCTCCGGGGAGTGCAGTCCGCCGTTCAGCATGTAGATCGGCTTCGCATCGGCGATCACGGCGTCCACTTCCGTGGCTGCCAGCGTGCGCGGATCGGCGAGCCGCGCGAGCTGCGAGCGGTAGTGGTCGAGTCGCTGCATGGTCTGCTCGTCGGTGACGATGACGAGCAGGATCTCACGACCTTCCTCGCTGGTGCCGATCGTCTCCACGCGCACGCGCGGTGTGGCCGCGGCAAGGGCGCGATAGTAGGCGTACAGCTCGTCCGTCGAATGCATGACGCCCGGCGCGCCGGAGATCACGCCGAAATGGTCCCTGGGCGACGGGACCGTCGGATGGTCCGGCAGGGTCGAGACCGTGGTCGACAGGAAGAGCGTGTCCGTCGTGTACTCACGGATGAGACGGCCGTATTCCTCGTCGAGTGGCAGTCGCTGCTGTGCAGCCGCGGGCAGGGCGGCCACGAGCAGCGCGAGGAGAACGGACGACGGACGCAGGACGGCGCGTCGCATGGCGGCTCCTGGTGCGATGGGGTCGTTTGACGTCGAGGGTAGGAGGGATTGATAGGGCGCGGCGGCTGTCCTGCGCAAGTTGATCCGCCGGGGGACCATCCATACGTTCGGAGTTTTACGGGAATGCTGTCATGAGCTCATCGGAATCGATCCACCTCACACCGCCCGCGCGGCTCGCCTGTTTCGGCGCAGATTCGACGCCGGCCACGGTCGAGCTGCTCGAGCGACCCTTTTCCTGGCGGATGACGCGTGCCCTGCTGGCCGCCGGTATCGGCCTCGGGCTCGCGCCGGTCGCCGCCATTGTACCGCCCCATATCCCGTGGGCCGGCGCCGCACTCATTGGCGGCGGCGTGATCGCACGCGGCCGCTGGATCGAGCGCTACACGCTCGCCCGGATCGAGGGGACCTGCCCACGCTGCAGTGGTGCCATCAAGATGACGCCCGCCCGGCGCCTGAAGGACCCGGAGTCGATCACGTGCGGCAACTGCGGCGAGACCGTGCTGGTGGAGGTCGAAATCCCCGGCAGCTAGGGGAACACCGGCCGTCGCTCCGGCACTGCTCGTTCGGCCCCCTGCACCCCTTCGGCCCGACCGGAACGATGCTTGCAACCTCCACTGGAGCAAGTAGTTGCAACCACTGGAGGTCCGATGGAGCACAGGGACGCAGGCGAACGGAACGGGCGCCGGGGGGAACATCACGCCACGGCAGGCACGGAGCAACGGACGCAGCCAGGCCAGGATAATGGCGATGACCGCGTGCGGCGGGCCGCTCGCGGCGTCTCGTCGGCCGTGCACAGGAACAAGGGCACCGTCGCCGCTGCGGGACTCGCCGCGAGCTCCATAGCCATGATCGCGGGGGGCATGAACCCCGCCGCCGAGGCTCCTGCGCAGGCGGCACTGGAAGGGCTGGCAGACGCGTCGGAGACGGTCCGGCGCGAGGTGGTGCCCGCCTCGGCCGCGTTCGACCTGCCGAAGCACGAACACGAGAACATCGACTTCTTCGTCGAGTTCCTGGCCGGCGACAAGCACGAGCGGACGGGTGAATGGCTCGAGCGGATCGGCAAGTACGGGCCGATGATCCAGGAAGAGCTGCGCGCGCGGGGCATGCCGCAGGACCTGCTGTACCTCACGATGATCGAGAGCGGCTTCGATCCGAACGCGTACTCGTCGGCGCACGCGGCCGGCCTCTGGCAGTTCATCGAGGAGACCGGCGAGCGCTACGGGCTGGAAGTTTCCGAGTACGTCGACGAGCGGCGTGACCCGGTCAAGGCGACCGGCGCTGCACTCACGTACCTGCAGGAGATGCACGACCGTTTCGACAGCTGGTTCCTCTCGGCGGCTGGCTACAACACCGGCGAGAACCGCGTGGGCCGGCTGATGCGCGAGATCACCGGCTCGGAGCAGGGCTCCGAGGACGATTACTGGAAGATCTGGCCGCGACTGCCGCGCGAGACGCGCGACTACGTGCCGCTCATGCTGGCCGCTCGCGAGATCGCTTCACAGCCCGAAAAGTACGGTTTCACCAGTGTCGAGCTGCAGGAGCCGCTCGCCTTCGACGAGGTCCTCGTTCCCGGCGGCACGCCCCTCTCGGATGTGGCCGCCGCCGCGGGCGTGAACCAGGCGGTGGTCGAGGACCTGAACCCGCACTTCGTCAAGAAGATGACGCCGCCGGGACGTGAGATGGCTGTGCGCGTTCCCGTTGGAATGCAGCAGCAGGTCGCGGCCGCCTTCGAGCAGCCGACCGGCGTTGCGGAACGCGACCTGGCCGACTGACGACTAGCGCAGCACGGTTGCCCGGCTGCCGAGCCATGCCTCGCGGAAGGCGATCGCATCGGCGGCCGGGTTGTCGACCGGCACGACAACCAGCGTCTCGTCCTCCTGGATCGTGATCGGCCGCGTCAGCACCTCACCCCGGATCTCGTAGGTCACCGTCGTGCGCGTGCCAGGCGCCATCGCGGCGACGAGCTGCTGCAGCTGGTCGGCGCTGGCGACAGTCGTCTCCCCGAGTGCTCGAATGATCGCTCCCTGGTCCACGCCGGCATCGTAGAGCGGCGTATCGATGCGCGTCGCCGTTGCGACCAGCACCCCGCCCCCCGGTGCGTCTTCCAGGCGGGTCGGTCCCAGCCACGGCACGCCCGGGCGCGCCAGCCGGACCTCCGCGCCGGCCGGCTGCAGGAGCCGCGCGTAGTCGGGCGCTTCACGTCCCTCGATGTAGCGCTGGAAGAACTCGTTCGCGAACCGCCGGTTTCCGGTCACGTCCGCGAGCGCGGTCCGCAGGTCGGCGATCGTGTAATTGTCGAAGGACCGGCCGTGACGCTGCCACAGCTCGCGCATGTAGTCGTCCAGCGTGATCCCGTCGAAGCGCGTGCGCAGCTCGAGGTCGAGCGCGAGCCCGATGCCGGCGCCCCACGTGTAGTACGAGATGAACGTGTTGCCGCGGTTGTTCGGATCGATGGACACTGCCGCGTCGACGAACGGGGCCTGCATACTCATCTCGACGGGAGAAAAGAAGCGGCGGCCCCTGCCGTTCACCACGGCGTTGATGGTGCCGCTCAGGCCGCCCAGGTACTGCTCGTCGTCTAGCACGCCCGCGCGTCGCATCGTGAGGTCGTCGTAGTAGCTGGTGAACCCCTCACCGAACCACAGCTCGCCCGACATGTTCGCCTCCTCGAAGTCGAACGGCTCGAGTGCAGCGCTGCGCAGCCGCTCCATGTTCCAGGCGTGGAAGAACTCGTGTGCCACGGTGCCGAGCAGGCCGGTCATGTTGTCGGCGAGCGACGAGGACGAGGTCAGGATCGTCGAGTTCCGGTGCTCCATCCCGTCGCCGGCGGCCCAGGGCAGGTAGCAGGCGATAAAGGTGTACTCGCCGTAATCGAACCGGGGGTACTCGCCGAAGACTGCCGCCTGCTCCGCCGCGATGGCCCACGTCTGTTCGGCGTAGGAGCGGGCTTCCGCCTCCGTGCCGAGGTGATGCAGCGCGATGCGCAGCGTCTGCGTGCGGCCGTCCTGCCTGACTTCGTGCTCGAGCACGGTGTGGTCGCTCAGCTCGGTCGGGCTGTCGAGGAAGTACGCCAGGTCGGGCGCGGTGAACGTGGTCGCCTCCGCGGTGGGCACCAGCTGCGTGGCGACGCGCCAGCCGGAGCCGTCAGGGATGTCGAACGTCACGCGGATCGGGCGCTCCCCGGTGTTGCGCGCCCACATGAACGTTGCCGGCATGTTCAGGTGCGCATGCGTGTTGTCCACTGCCGCGTACGTCCCGTCGGCGCGGTCCGCGAACAGGGTGTAGCGCACCCGGACCGTGCCGTCGTGCCCGGCCACGTTCCACTGGTGCACATTCGGCCGGCTGACCTCGAGCGTGTCGCCGGCTGCACTGGTAGCGACGACGTCGTACACGTTCTTCGCGAACTCGTGCAGCGCGTAGCGTCCCGGCGATGACCGGCTCATGCGCAGCTCCAGCGGCTGTGGCGGCAGGTTACGGTACTCGATCAACACCTGCGCCTCGTGATGCAGCGCATTCGGGAAGGAGATGCGGTACACCGTCGTGTCCTGCGCCGCTGCGGGTATCGCCGCCAGCAGAAGCGCGCAGAGCGCGCCGAACAGCGTCATCGGCCTGGAAACCGTCATGTGTGCCTGCTGAGATCGGGTATCGCGGCGCCTGCGCACGTGCCGGTGCCGTCCTGCGCCAAGAATGTCCATGCCGCGGGGGCAGTGCAACCCGACCGTGCGAGGGGTGGCCATCAGGGGTATTATGCGGCTGCCACGCCAACTGGAACGAAGTCGAGAGGAAGCGAACTGGTGAAGCGAGCCGTCGTAGCGATACTGCTGGTGACAGGTGCAGGTCCCGCCTCCGCGCAGGAGCCATCCGAAACGACGAGGGGGGACAGCGTTTTCCGGATCGAGATGATCCGCGTCGAGACGGCGCGGCCGGCGACGACGGCAGGCGGTGCGGCCGCGGTCGAGGTGAACCTCGACTCACTCCACGTGGCGCCGGTGTCGACGGTCGCGGATGTGCTGCGCGGGCTGCCGCTGGTGCAGGTGCGCACCAACTCGCGCGGCGAGGTGCAGTTCGCGCTGCGCGGCTCGGGAACCGATACGCGGCAGGCGGCAGTGCTCGTCGACGGCATCCCGCTCACGCTGGGGTGGGACGCGCGCACAGACCTGTCCGTGATTCCGACCACGGCCGCGCGCACACTCACGCTGACGCGCGGAGCTCCCTCCGTGCTGTACGGTCCGAACGCGCTCGGTGGTGTCGTGACGATCGGCGTCGTCTCCACGCTCGGCCCGGACGAACGGCCATCGCTCGAGCTCGGCAGCGGGATCGATCACACCGGAGGGCATGCGCTTTCTGCGACCGGCACGGCGCCGCTGGACATCAGCGGCGGCACACTCGTGGTGCGCGGTGGCGCCGGGTACCGGGAGCGTGATGCGCTGCTGCGCGCGGAGGATGTGCCGGTCACCTGGAGCGGCGATGCCGACGAGCTGCCGAACAGCGACGTGCGGCAGGTCGATGGGTTCCTCGGCGCACGCTACACCGCCGATGGCGGCGCCTGGATGTCGCTGTCCACGTTCGGCTTCGATGCGGTCCGCGGCGTTCTGCCGGAGCTGCATTCGAGCGAGCCGCGGCTGTGGCGCTACCCGAACGTGTCGCGCGTCGTTACCGGGCTGTCCGGCGGGACCGGCATACGGAACGCAATCGCCGGCGGAACGGGCGACCTGGAGGCGGCTGTCGGGGTCGACGTGGGCAGCACCGACATCGACAGCTACCGCACACTGGCGTATGACGCTCTCGATGGGCAGGAGCAGGGTGACGACCGCACGCTGACACTGCGCCTGCTCGGTGATCACACGCTGGGTGACAGCGGCAATCTGAGTGGCGCGCTGACTTGGGCGGAGATCAGGCACGACGAGCGCATCGATGCGGGACCGGAGGTGCGCTACCGTCAGCGCCTCTGGAGCGCCGCGCTGGAGAGCACCATCAGGATCGGTGACGTGGTCGGCCTGCGCGACGCCCGACTCACCGTCGGCGGGGTAGTCGACGGAGCCGATACGCCGGAAACAGGTGGCCGGCCCGAACAGGAGGCACTGCGCGCGTGGGGCGCGCGCGTCGGTGCGACGGCCGTGGCGGCGGACGGGGGGCTGCTGCTGCACGCTGCAGCCAGCCGGCGGGCGCGCTTTCCGGCGCTGCGCGAGCTGTACTCCGGCGCGCTCGGCCGCTTCGAGCCGAACCCGGAGCTCGAGCCGGAGCGGCTGGTCGTCGGTGAGCTCGGAGCGACGATGCGCCTCGGTAGAGCAGAGGTGCAGGCGGTCGGCTTCACGCACCGGTTGAGCGACGCTGTCGTACGGGTCAGCACTTCCGCCGGCAACTTCCAGCGGGTGAACCGGGACGAGATGCGCAGCTACGGCGTCGAGCTGCTCGCGCTGATCCCGTTCGGACCGCTGCAGATCGCAGCGGACGCGACCTTCCAGGATGTCGAGCTGCGCGACCCCACGACACCGGAAGACGAGGCCGAGCCGGAGTACCAGCCTGCCTTTGTCGCCGGGCTCAACGTCAGTGCTCCGCTGCTCGCCGGCATCGGGGGTGCCGTGCAGCTCCGCCACACGGGCAGGCAGTACTGCGTGAACCCCGATGTGGGAGGCAACGAGGAGCTCGCCGCGTGGACACGCGTGGATGCGCAGCTGTCCCGCGGCTTCGGCGTGCGGCAGGGCGGGCTGCTCTCGCGCGGTCAGGTCACGCTCGCGCTCGACAACGCTACCGACTCGGCGCTGTACGACCAGTGCGGGCTCCCGCAGCCCGGGCGCACGCTGCGGTTGCAGCTGCGGTTGTTCTGATGATGCGCGGCCCCGTTCTGCTGCTGTTCCTCGACGGGGTCGGTCTTGCGTCGGAAGACGAGCACAACCCGTTCGCACACGCGCGACTGCCCGTGCTGCGCTCTCTGCTGGGCGGCGCGCCGCCGCTGGCGGAACATGCCGGCCTGCAGACGTCGCATGCATCGCTCCATGCACTCGATGCGGTGCTCGGCATGGCGGGGCTGCCGCAGAGCGGTACCGGACAGGCGGCGCTCTTCACGGGTGTCGACGCGATCGCACTGCATGGCCGGCACTTCGGCCCGTGGGTCCCCACGGCGCTGCGGCCGATGCTCGCCGAGCAGAACCTGCTCGTCCGATCACAGGCGGAGGGCCGCGACGTCGCGTTCGCGAACGCCTATCCGGAGGAAGCGGTGGCAATGCTGCGTGACGGTGCACGCAGGCTTCCCTCGTTCCTGCGTGCCGGGCCGCCGATCGCCGCGCACGCTGCCGGGCTGCTGACGCTGCACACGCGCGAGCTCGCACAGGGCGCCGCCGTGGCGAGCGAGATCACGAACACCGGGTGGCGCGAGAAGCTGCAGCGCGATGTACCGGACATCACGCCGGCGCAGGCGGGTCACAACCTGGCCGGGATCGTCCGTGCGCACGACCTGACGATGTTTGCGCATTACCAGACGGACACGGTCGGGCATACACGCGAGCTGGGGCCCGCCATCGCCGCTCTCGAGAAGGTGGACGCGTTCATCGGTGGGTTGCTGGATGCACTGCCGGAGAACGCGATCGTCGTGATCGCCAGCGATCACGGGAACATCGAGGATGTCCGCATGCAGCACACACGCAATCCCGCCCTCGGCATGGTGATCGGGCCGGTGGCAGGACGTGCGGAGCTGGGCGCGATCACGGACGTTGCGCCGTTCATACAGCGGGTCCTGCGAGGAACCTGAAGTCAGTTCGTGCGGCCCGGCGACCGGTGCGTCGTCACACTTCCCGCCTGGTCAGTCCCACACACCCGAGGACCAGCGCCAGCGCGGCGTAGATCAGGACGATCGAGACCGCATTCCACGGCAGGACCAGCTCCTGCGCGTATGCCTGCTCGATCTCCAGGATGGCGCCATGGGGTGGAAGCAGGACCGTGATGATCTCCCGCAATCCGGGGGCAGTCCCGGCGAGCAGGTCACCGCGGCGCAGCGAGTACCAGACCATCGCGACCATGCTGAGCAGCAGGGCGATCCACGCATCCGCGCGCGTCCAGACGGAGAGCAGGAACGTCAGCGCGCCGAACAGCAGCACGTATGTGCCGATCAGGACGAACGTGGAAGGGCCGGCCCAGCGGCCGAGCATCACGAGATCGAACAGCGGCATCAGCAGCGCTGCCACGGCGAACGCTACGAGAGCGCGTGCAGCGAAGCGCGCGAGGTAGACGCCCACCGCCGAGCCCGGTCGCGCGTGCAGCAGCCGGGCCGTGCCATCCGCCCGATCACTGCTGCACACGCCGGCCAGCATGACGAACGCAGCGATCATCCCGAAGCGGCCGAGCATCCAGCCGATGAGCAGCATGCCCGAGATCAACGGATAGCCACCGATCTGGAAGAGCCGGTCGAACTCGACGTGCCCCTCCTGGCCCGCGGCCACTCTCGCCACGACGGCGGCGGCGAAGAACACGAACGCAAAGGCGACCAGCAGCGCGATGCGGCGACGTCGCGCCTGCAGATCCAGGAGCACGAGCGCCGTGCCTTTCACTGTTCCTCCGCGAGCGCACGGCGGACGCGCTCCTCGAGCGCTTCGTGCCGGGGCGTGACTGCAACGACGCGCGCGCCACCGGCAATCGCGGCGGCCAGCCGCGTGCTGAGCTCATCGGCGTCGCGCACCTCGACATCGTAAACGGCTTCGCCCGCGTCAGCGGGAGTCGCGCCCGCGAACGCGGCATCGAAGCCGTCGCTCGGAGAGGCGAGACGCACACGGTAATGAGTCGGTGTTGCAGGTGCTGCCGTTTCGAGGACGCTGTGAACGCGGCCCGCCTCGAGCAGCACGGCGTGTCCGGCCATGCGCTCCACCTCGACGAGATCGTGGCTGGCGATCAGCACGGTGTGCCCCGCCGCGCGCAGCTCGAGCACGACGTCCCTCAGCCGCACGCGCCAGAGCGGGTCGAGCCCCTCGTGCGGCTCGTCCAGCACGACCAGCTCGCGGGGGACGAGCAGCGCCTGCGCGAGACCGAGTCGCTGTCGCAGCCCGTGCGACAGCTCGTGCACCTCCTTGCCGGCGTGCCGCGCCAGCCCCCAGCGCTCGATCGCCGCGTCGGCCGCAGCCGGCACCCCATCGAGCTTCGCGAACGCGCGCAGCATGTCGCCCACATGCCAGGCGGACGGGGGGTTGAATCGTTCCGGGAGGTAGCTGACGCCGGTGCGCCGGACGTAGTCACGCGGGTCGGAATCTTCGATGGTGATGTCGCCGTCGGTCGGGCGCAGAAAGCCCAGGGCGAGGCCGAACAGCGTGCTCTTCCCTGCGCCGTTCGGCCCGACGACGGCGAACGCGCTCCCGCGCGGCACCTCCAGCGATACGTCGCGCAGGGCCACCGTGCCGCTGCGGCGCGTGCCGTAGCGCTTGCTCACGAAGTCGAAACGGATCATTGGCGGTGCGTCAATGCATCCCGTGCGCCACGAGGGCGGACATTATCGCCGAGTACTTCGCCGCAGCTCGCAGGCGAACCGCCGTCAACCTATGCTGCGGCGGCCATCCGTGCACTGCTCATTCCGACATTCTCCCGCCCGGGCGGGCGCACCATCCTCCGATCATGACCGAGGCACTGCTGGAGCATATCACGCAGTCCGCTGACATCGTCCGCCGCGGTGCGCTCGGTGCCATGCTGCAGTCGGCCGGCTGCGTTTCTGCCGATCTGCTCGCCAGCGCCCTGGCCGAGCAGCGGGTCACGGGAGAGCGGATCGGCACGGTTCTCGTCCGTGCCGGCGTGGACCCCGAGGACGTCGCCCGCATGCTCGCACTGCAGGTTCGGATGCGGTACCTGTCGCCGCCGGTGCGTGCGGACCCTCCTGCTGCCGGCCTGGTCACGGCCTCTCTCGCCAGGAGGTTGCAGGCGCTGCCCATCCGCTGCGACGAGCGCACCGTGACCGTGGCGATCAGCGATCCCCTTGACGTCGCTGCGCTCGACGACCTCCGCTTTCGCCTCGGCCGCCGCATCGAGCCGGTCGTCGTGTCAGCGGCCACGCTGGAGCACGCGATCCAGCACGCCTACGACGACGGAGCCGTCCGCGACCTCGCCCGCCGCTTCAATGGCGGCGCGAGGGTGCGGGGCGTGGCGCAGGCGCCCAGCGCGGAGGAGCTGACTGCGCTGCGCCGGGCCTCCGAGGCCGCGCCTGTAGTCGAGCTGGTCAACCTGCTGGTCGAGCGGGCGATCGCGCGGCGCGCGAGTGATGTGCACGTCGAGCCGGTCGACGATGGGCTGCACGTCCGTGCCCGCATCGATGGCGTGCTGACCCCCCTCTTCGAGATCCCGAGCGAAGCGGCGGGCGCGGTGATCAGCAGGATCAAGATCATGGCGGGGCTCGACATCGCCGTTCGGCTGCGTCCGCAGGACGGGCGCGCCAGTGCGGCGGGAACGAACGGGACCGTCGCACTGCGGGTGTCCACACTGCCCGCGCTGGGCGGGGAAAAGGTGGTGATCCGCCTGCTGCGCGGAGGCGCCGCTGCGCCGAGCCTGGATGACCTGGGCATGGATGCGGACACGCGTGTGCGCGTGGATCGCATGCTGGCGCAACCGCACGGCGTGCTGCTCGTGACGGGCCCGACCGGCAGCGGCAAGACGACGACGCTCTACGGCATGCTCGCGTCGCTCGATCGCCGGCGTCGCAACATCATCACTCTCGAGGACCCGGTGGAGTACCGGCTGCCCGGCATCACGCAGGTCCAGGTGCACACGCGCGCGGGGCTCGGTTTCGCCGATGCACTGCGCGCGGTGCTCCGGCAGGACCCTGACATCATCATGGTGGGGGAGCTGCGGGACCGTGAAAGCGCGGGCATCGCGCTTTCCGCGGCGCTTACCGGCCACCTCGTGCTCGCGACGCTGCACACCAACGACGCACCGACTGCTGCGACTCGCCTGTGCGAGCTGGGCATGCCGCCGTACCTCGTTGCGGGCACACTGCTCGGTGTCGTGGCGCAGCGCCTCGCGCGTCGCGTGTGCAGACAGTGCGCCGGCAGCGGTTGCCAGAACTGCGACGCGGGGCTGCACGGCCGCACCGGTGTCTACGAGGTGCTGGTCACCGATGATGCAATCCGCGCCCGCATCCTGCGGCGCGCACCGGCGCACGTGATCCGCGCCGCCGCGCGGGCGGGCGGGATGAGAACGCTGGGTGAGGACGCACGCCGACTCGTGGACGCAGGCATCACGCGTGAAGACGAAGTCGCGGGCCTGCTCACGCTGCCATGATCGACCGACACTGCGTGGGATGATCCGGACGCGGCAGCTCCCACCGCGTGCGGCCTACGTTGCCAGCAGCATCACGACCGCGAGAGCCACCATGCCGAACACGAAGACCCACAGGTAGCTCCAGCCGAGCACCCACCACTTGACCGTGGTACGCACTACGCCCTGCCCATACACCTTCCGCATCGCAATCCACATGTACACGATCATCCACAGCAGCAGAGCCCGGTCGATCCAGTCCCACGGCACGAGCAGCACGAGCGTGAACGTGACGAAGGCGAACGCGTGAATGTGCAGGGCGAATACGAAATGTTCCGCGTAGTAGCGGCCGCGGCGGACGTACAGCAGCTTGAGCAGCAGTGCGTAGACGGGCAGCAGCAGGAAGATCATGTGAGGCGCGAACTCGATGTAGTCGCGCGCGACCTGCCCGAAGGCCTCGCGCGGCGTCAGGTGCCCGACCTGCTCGATCTTGCGCTGCACTGCCCGGTCGAGCGCCGGGAAGCGAGTCTCTGACCGTATTCTTCGCGCCCATGGCTGCAGCCGATCTCCGCCCGGTGCGAGCGCCGCCGGTGGTTCCGGCACCGAGCCATCTGCTGCTATGGCGGTGTCGGCGACGGCGGAGTCAGGAGCAGCGGGATCAGCAACGGCGCCTTCACCCGGTGTCGCGGCCTGCGATGTCGCGGCAGCGGGTCGAGCCGCCTGGGAGTCCGCTGCGGCGGCGGTGCTCGAAGCCGTTTCGCGTTCCGGGTCGAGGGGCGAAGGCGGTGCCAGCGGCGCCGGCGGCGCTTCGCCGGTCAGCTCCGCGATCGCCTGCGCAGCAGCGGTGCTGTCTGCGATTGCCTGGGCGAGTGCGACCTGCAGGTTCGTGTACGCCCCGCGCAACGAGCTGCGCGCCGCCTCCGGCATCGCGGCCGTGTCCATGTCCGCCAGCTCGCGCTCGAACTCCTCCACGGCGCTGCGCGCGTCTGCGACGGCCTCCAGCTCCGTGATGTTGACCTGCGAGCGCTCGAGTACGGCGAGTCCGATGAACGAGAAGAGCAGGAAGAAGAGCACGCTCGCCACGAGGTACAGCCGGAACGGCGCGATGTAGCTGACGATGCGGCCGCGGATGTACTCGTTTGTGAGGTGTCCGGGGCGGAACAGCAGTGCGACCAGCGTGCGGGGCAGCGCCCCGCTGAGCGCGAGCTGATCCTCGAGGACGTCGCGCAGCATGGTCCGGACGGAGACCTGCACCTCGAGCTTGCGCTGCCCGCAGGTCGGGCAGTACCGACCGTAGGTCGGATCGCCGCAGTTGAGGCACGGCTCCTCGGGCGAACGCCAGCGCTTCGCTCGCTCGCCACTGTTCGTTGTGCCCCTGTCGGCGGGCGCGCCGTCCGCGGCGTCGTTGGAAGACATGCGGTGTCGGTTCGTCGTGGGAGCGGAGCTGTCGACAGGGTTCGCGGCCCGCGAAGGCCGGCTCGTATTCTAGCGAACGGGCTGCTATGGCGCTGCCGCCGGCAGCGGGCCCGGCAGTCTCGTCCCCGCTCGCCTGTCCGCAAACACCGCGGCGAGCACCTGTGCCGCGAAGAGAGTCAGAACGAAGGCCAGCACCAGCGCACGCTGCAGCGGGCTCAACCGGGCGCGCACCCGGACCGGCACGGGACTTTGCACGGGCGCTGTCGCGCGCAGCCCGCCGGACTCCTGCAGCAGCGTGTGCATGTCCGCGCCACAGCGTACGCAGAGCCGGTCCGCATGGGGATTGACGCCCCAGCAGTGGGGGCAGACCGCGAAACGAGTCGAGGTCGGCGCAAAGGGGAGTTGCGCCCCGCCATGCGCCTGTGGCCGTCGAATGCCGTGGCTACGCCACATGGCCACCATTCTCCTGGAAGCCGTCGGCGACCTGCCGGAGCAGCCGCTCGATCCGGTTGCCGGTCGCGGGGAACAGGTGGCGATCGGCGATGCGGTTCAAGGCCGTCCGCAGCAGCGGAAAGGTTTCCGCACATTCGCGGTACACGAGATCGAGGCCGTGCGCACGGGCGATCGTGTGGTCCGCGGCCATGCGGTAGCCAGTCGCCCCGAGCTGCTCGTAGTAGGCGAGCCCGGGCGCGCCGCGCCGCTGCACGCGCGCGGTGATGTGATCGGGAAACAGCCCGCTCAGCCACAGCGCGAACTCGCCCAGGTGCGCGCGCAGCATGAATGCGCGCTCGCCGCTCGCGTCGTCGCCGGCCGCGACGATGTCGACCAGGTGGGAAAACTCGCGCGTCTGCTCATCGGGACGGAACGCCCGACGCGTGTTGCCGAATGCAACGAGCAGCGCGGCAAGGTAATCGGCGAGCAGGCGGTCGGAGACGTCGCTCTCCAGCAGTGCGTGGCGAACGAGCAGGTAGAACACGAGGCCGGGGTGTGCCGTGCTGAACTCACGGGTCGCCATCAGCGCATTGAAGGTGCGCGGATCATCCAGGATGGCATCCAGGCCCTGCTCGTCCAGCCGATCCTGCACGCGCTCACGCTCGCCCTCATCACCCCGGGCCAGCAGCCATACGACGAAGGCTGCATCGGAACGATCGAACTTCGTGCGGACATTCGGAACGATCATGACGAATCCCTCCTTGCGATGCACCATTTCGCACGGGCCATGCCGCTGCACGCGGGTCGGTCGGACGGGGAGCGCGGCGGATGCCGCGACTATCGAGATGCGGGCTGCTTCTCCAAGATTACGACGGACCGGGCCGAAAGGTCCATGACCACCCTGCGGCGGAGGAGCACGGCATGCTGCGACGACACAGCCTGGAGCGCCGCCTGTTCGGGTGGCTGCTCGCGCTGGCGCTCGTGCCGCCGCTGGTCGTGCTCGTGGTCGCATTGACGATCGGCGCGGGGTCGCTCGGCTGGATGGGCACGCTGGGGCCCTGGGACCGCGTGGGTGAGTCGGGGAGGGAACTGTTCGAGGCGGCGGCGCCCGCAGCAGCGCAGGACTCCGCGCTGGCCGCGGCGCTCGACCGGCACCGGCAGCAGCTGGGCGAGTCGCTGGTGCAGGCATCCCGCTGGAGCTTCCTCGGCTCGCGCATCGCGACCGTGCTGCCGGTCGCGGTGGGTGTCTCGATCGTCATCATTGCACTCATTGCGCTCTGGGTGAGCAGGCGCATGGCGCGCCAGCTCGCCCGCCCCGTGCGCGACCTGGTGCAGATGACGGAGCTGCTCGCAGCGGGCAAGCCGCTGCCCGAGGGCGCGCCGCCACGCAGGCGAGACGTGCGCGAGATGCGCGTCCTGCGAGAGGCGCTGCGCTCGGCCGCGGCGCGCATCGAGGAGGCGCAGCTCCGCGCGCTGGAAACGGAGCGCGTGCGGGCGTGGGGGGAGATGGCGCGCCGGGTCGCACACGAGATGAAGAACCCGCTCACGCCGATGCGCCTGGCGGCGCACCGGCTGCGGCGCGCGGCAGGCACGGACCCCGCACTCGCCGACCCGGTCGAGGTCATCGAGGAGGAGACCGCCCGGCTCGAGGATCTCGCCCGCAGCTTTGCAGTGCTCGGCCGACCTCCCGAAGGCCCGCCGAGCGAGATCGACGTGGGCGAGCTGCTGCGCTCGCTCGCGACCAGCGACGTCCCGCAGGGAATCGAGGCACGCCTGGACGTCGAGCCAGAGCTGCCCGCCCTGCTCGGGCACTACGACCCGCTGCTCCGTGCGCTGCGCAACCTTCTGCGCAACGCAGTGGAAGCAGTGCAGTCGAGACACGAAGCGGGCGGCGGCATGATCCTGCTGCAGGCGCGCACTGCCGGCGACGAGATCGAGATCGTGGTCGGTGACAACGGGCGTGGCATCCCTGCGGACGCGATCGAACGCATCTTCGAGGCCGATTACACCCTGAAAGCGGGGGGCACGGGTCTCGGACTTGCCGTCGTCCGCCAGGCGGTGGCCGCGCATGATGGGCATGTGCGCGCACGCGAACGGGCGGGTGGCGGCGCGGAGTTCGTCGTCCGGCTCCCGCTGCGCGCCGAGCGCTGAGGCGTCGCGGATACGAACCCGCATGTACAGCTGCGGTACACACGAACGCGCGCGCGTGCGCGCCCTTTCATGGAGACAGAATGAAGCTCGCCTGGACGACAGTGATGGCAGCCGTGATCATGGGCGGCTGTGCGGGCGGCCTCGGTGGTGGGCCGGATCCGGTCACCTACACGATGGTCGGGGTGGATGCGGGCACCGTTGGAGCCGATCAGGTCGCGGCACAGATCGCGCCGGCGAATGCGGATTTTGCGCTTGTCGTCGCAGCGCGCGACGCCGCGTGGTTCACACAGCTTGCACAGGCGACGAACCTGGAGCTGAGCGGTCCCGCGATCGCCGACAGCCTGGGGCTCGCGTTTCTCTCACGCCTCGAGCTGCTCGGCGACACGGCGATCGTGCTGGGCAGTGGTGATGCCGCCTTCACGGTGCAGGACGCGCTCTACCAGGCATCCGACGAGCGGTTCCTCGACCTCATGCTGGTGAATCTGCCGCACGGCACCAACGTCGATGCTGCGATCCGGGCGCTGCTCCAGTACATGGCGACGGACGTGATGGCGAATGCGTCCGTCGTTCTCGGCATACGGGCCGCGAACGCAGCCGACGCGGCGATCGCGGAGAGCATGCTGCGCGCCGCTTTCATGAACGCGATCGAGTGCGGCGGCATGGAGGGAGTCGACCGCAACTACCGCATGTTCTTCGGACCGTCGGCACGCACGCGCTGCACCGCGGCGCAGCCACTCGCGGGCCCGGCGGATGCGATCACGGCGCGCGTGAGCGTCGGGCTGCAGTACTGAGCGGGCGTGGCATCCGTCCTGATCGTCGACGATGAGCCGAACATCCGCCGGATGCTCGGCAGCCTGCTGGAGACGGAGGGTTACGACGTCCGTCATGCGGAGGACGGGCAGGCGGCGATCGCGGCGGTGACCAGTGATGAGCCGGACGTCGTGCTGCTGGACCTGGCGTTGCCGCTCATGAACGGCCTGCAGGTGCTGGAGCGGCTGCGCGAGCGCTGGCCGCACCTGCCGGTGGTCATGATGAGCGGTCGCGCGACGCTCGCGGACGCGGTGAGCGCCACCAAGCTCGGCGCGTTCCACTTCATCGAGAAGCCACTCACCCCCGAGGCCGTGCTCCTCACACTGGCCGGTGCGCTCGAGCTGCGCCGTGCACGCGAGCTGTCGCGCGCGCTGGCTGCGGAGCTGGGGGCGCGCGGGCGGCTGGTCGGCTCGAGTGCCGCGCTCGACGAGGTGCGTCGCCTGATCGAACAGGTCGCACGCACGGACGCACGCGTGCTGATCACGGGCGAGAGCGGCACGGGCAAGGAGCTGGTTGCCGCGGCGATCCACGACGCGTCGCCACGGCGCGGCGCCCCGTTCGTGCGAGTGAACAGCGCGGCCATCCCGCGCGAGCTGGTCGAGTCCGAAATGTTCGGCCACGAGAAGGGCGCATTCACCGGTGCCCATGAGCGGCGGCGCGGTCGCTTCGAGCTGGCTGACGGCGGGACCCTTTTCCTGGACGAGGTCGGCGACCTGGGGGCCGGCGCGCAGGCCAAGCTGCTGCGTGCGCTCGAGACGGGCATGATCGAGCGTGTGGGTGGCCGGCAGCCGGTACGTGTGGACGTGCGCGTGATCGCCGCAACGAACCGTGACCTGCCCGGGGCGATCACAGAGGGAACGTTTCGCGAGGACCTGTACTACCGACTGAACGTCATACCCGTGCGCCTGCCGCCGCTGAGGGACCGGCTGAGTGACGTGCCCGAGCTGACGCAGCACTTCCTCGCGCAGCTGCACGTCCGGCACGGGCTGGAATCACCGGTGCTCGGCAGCGACGCGATCGAGGTGATGCAGCGCTATCACTGGCCGGGCAACGTGCGCGAGCTTGCCAACCTGTGCGAGCGCCTCGCGATCCTGTACCCGGGCCGTTCGATCGACGCCGCGGACGTGAGCGCACTGCTGGGCGCGGCGGACGCGCCGCGCGAGGAGGATGCGTCGCGCTCGCTCGCAGACAGGCTCGACGCGTTCGAGCGGCGGGTCATCACGCGCGAGATCGAGGCCGCCGGGGGCAGCATCGCGGAAGCCGCGCGACGGCTGCAGACGGATCGAGCAAACCTTTACCGGCGCATGCGCCGCCTCGGACTGGATCGATGAGCTGGTATCGCACGCCCTGTCTGGCTGCAGCGCTGCTGTCACTCCTGGGACCGGCAGCCGTGGTGCGGGCGCAGGAGCCGTCGCCCGAGCTGCCCGACTCCGCCGCCGAGCGCGCGATCAGCGCGTACAACGCCGCCGACATCCGCATGGTCGGTGCATCCGACATTGCGATCGGCACGACCCTCGAGGGCAGCATCGCCGTGCTGGACGGACCGCTGCGCGTGAGCGGAACGGTGCAGGGCAGCGTGACGGTCATCAACGGCGATCTCGAGCTGCTCTCCGGCGCACTGATCACCGGCAGCGCGCTGGTCGTGGGCGGGACCGTGAGCGGTGACACGGCGGCAGTGCAGGGCGGCGTCGTGGCATACCCGGAGCCGCTGCGCTACCGCTTCGAAGGGCCCGGGATCGCGCGCGCGCGCCGGCCCGTGCGCGCAGTCATCTCCGCGGGGCGCGACTTCGCATTCGGCCGCACCGATTTCCTCGCCGCGGTGCACGGCGGCTACAACCGGGTGGAGGGACTGCCGATCGTGCTGGGCCCGCGTGCACGTCTCGGGCACAGCAATCCGACCGTGCTCGAGGCGCAGGCGATCATCCGCACGGAGAAGCCGCTCGACTACGAGCGCTACGGGTGGTCGTTGCGCGCGGAGCAGTACCTGGGCGGGCGGCGCGCGGTCAGCTTCGGGGTGCGTGCGCGCTCGGAGATCGTAGCGATCGAGAGCTGGATGCTGTCGGACCTCGAGAACTCGCTCGCCACGTTCCTGCTGCACCAGGACTATCGCGACCACTACCGTCGCCAGGGGTGGAGCATCTACCTGCGCGCGCACCACCCGCAGCGGCCGATCGATGCCATGCTGGAATACCGGGACGAGCGGCACCGCTCCGTGCGCGCGGCCTCGCCGCTGTCCCTGATCGACAACGGCAAGGACTGGCGGCACGAGCCGGTCATCGAGGAAGGAACGCTGCGTTCCCTGACGCTGTCGCTCGCATACGATACCAGGAACGACGAGAACGATCCGTCGGCTGGCTGGTACGTGCGTGGCGCCGTGGAGCAGGCGATCAACGGCGACCTCTCGCTGACGCCGGAGGCGGGCGCCGTGCTGGGGGCGGACAGCACCGACAACCACTTCACGCACCTGGAGGTGGACGCGCGCAGGTACCTGCGCTTCAGCCCGTGGGCCCGACTCGCACTGCGGGTGTTTACCGCCGGCTCGCTGGACGGCGACGCGCTGCCCGCGCAGCGGCAGCACGCCCTGGGCGGCGAAGGGTCGCTGCCGGGATTCCCGCTCTTCGCACAGGACTGCGGCGCGCGCACGCAGACGATCGAGCGCAATGGCGACGGCGCGTACCCGTTCTACGGCTGTGACCGGCTCGCGCTGGTGCAGCTGGAGTACCAGGCGAGCTTCCCCTTCGCCGGTCGCCTGGGCGACCAGCTCGGGCTCGACCTCGACCTCGCCCGCGCAGTGCGCTGGTCGCTGTTCTTCGATGCCGGTCGCGCCTGGATCGAGGGCGACGCGCGCGCCGGCCGCTCACGCGGCGCCGACGACTTCTTCGCCGACACCGGCCTCGGCATCCGTATCGGCCCGCTCGGCCTCTACGGCGCGATCCCGATCTCGGGGCGCGGCCACGACTTCAATTTCTTCGTCCGCATCGGGCAGCGATTCTGATCGTGCTGCGCGCCACCGTCTTCGCCCTGCTCGTGGCCGCCGTGGCCGCGCCCGCCATGGCGCAGTCGCCGGAGTTCGCGCTGACGTACCTGCCGGATCTCGCGCACCGGCCACTGGTTCGCGTGGGACCCGTCCTCGACGATGCTGACCTGGAGGAGGCCGCCCGCTCCGGGGTGCCCATCCGCATGCGCGTACGCGTGGAGCTGTGGCGCGACGGCTGGACCGACGACCTGGTCGCGACCGAGCGGTTCGCGGCGGTGCTCGCCTACGATCCGCTGACCCAGGAGTTCCTCGTCCGGGGCCGCTCCGCGGACGCACCGGTCAGGCGCTTTGCTACCTATGCGGACGCACGCGCGGCGATCGAGGGCAACTACCCGCTCCAGATCCGACCGAACCGGTCGGGGCGCTACTACTACCTGGGCAGGCTCGAGATCGAGACGCTGTCACTCTCCGACATCGAAGAGCTCGAACGGTGGCTCCAGGGGGAGCTGCAGCCTGCGGTGCGTGGCGACCGTTCGGTGACCGGTGCACTGGGCGACGGTGCCAAGCGTCTGGTCATCCGGCTGCTCAACCTTCCAGCGCGCGGACTCGACGCCCGCTCCGCACGATTTCGCGTACCCTGAGCGGCACGAAGGATGCGCGGTTCGCACCGGGGGGGTGCCGCAAGCCATCGCGCCCCGCGGAGGGCGTGAATGACCGAGCAACCCGGTTCCGGACCTGCCGACAACCAGGACAGCGACAGCCGCACCGAAACCGAGCGCACACTGCGGGAGGAGCTCCAGGCAGTGGAGCGACGCGCCGCGTTTCTGTCGGAGGCCAGCAGTGTTCTGGCCGCGGCGTCACTCAACGTCGAGTCCACGATCCGCACCGTTGCGCGGCTGACGGTATCGCGCCTCGCCGACTGGTGCGTCGTGTACATGACTGACGCTTCCGGTCGTGTCTACCATGCGACAGTCGCGCACCGGGATCCCCGCCGTGAAGCAATGCTGCGCGCCCTGGAGGGCGCTCCTGCCGACCCCGGCATACTGCAGTCGATCATCGCCGGCGGTGAGGTCAGCATCCTGGACGAGCTTCCCGCCGAGCTGGTCCAGGCGCTGAAGGCTGCAGGGGGCGAAGCGGCGATCGATACCGAGAGAGCGTCGGTCCTGGTCGCGCCACTCATGGGTCGGGGGCGGACGCTCGGGGCAGTGCTGCTGGCCTCCTCGAGCGAGAAGTACACGGCGGAGGACATCTCGCTGGTGGAGGAGCTGGCGCGACGGGCTGCGATCGCGGTCGACAATGCGCGGCTCTTCTACGAAGCGCAGCAGGCGAACCGCGCAAAATCCGACTTCCTGGCTGTCATGTCCCACGAGCTGCGCACGCCGCTCAACGCGATCATGGGATACACGGACCTGCTCGATGCCGAGATCGACGGACCGCTGCACCCGAGGCAGCGGCGCCAGCTGTCCCGCATCCGCGCGAGCGCGCGTCAGCTCCTCCAGCTCATCGAGGAGGTGCTCGGCTTTGCGCGCCTGGAAGCGGGTACCGAGGAGGTGCACCTGCAGCGGCTGTCGCTCGGTGCACTGGTTCGCGACGCGGCCTCGCTCGCGGAGCCGTTCGCGCAGTCCAAGGACCTCGCGTTCCAGGTGGAGATTCGTGACGGCGACTGCCGCATCGAGACCGACCCCGGCAAGACCCGCCAGATCCTGGTGAACCTGCTGTCCAACGCCGTGAAATTCACGTCCAGCGGATCCGTCACCCTGCGGGCGAGCGTGGAGAATGATCACGCGGCAATCGCCGTGTGTGATACCGGTGTCGGCATCGAGCCGGACAAGTTGCGTCGTATTTTCGACCCGTTCTGGCAGGTCGAGCGCCCGAACACGAGGCGCGTCGGCGGTACAGGACTGGGACTGAGCGTGTCCCAGCGCTATGCGAGGCTGCTGGGCGGGGAGATCACCGTGGCGAGCACCCCGGGCAGGGGATCCTGCTTCACGCTGACGCTGCCCGTCCGGTTCGAGGCGGACTGCGGGGAGGCCGCCCGGGAGGCCGGCATGGCCGACGGGGAGGCCGAGCTGCGGTTCGCCGCCGTGCGCGGGGCTCGTCCGCATGGCGACGGCGCCGCGGCCGGGGAAACCTCTGGCTAGCACGCCACGCGCTACCGGCGAACAGGACGTTGGCGCCGGTTCGTCCCACCCGATAGCTTGCGGTGACGCGCTGTCGCGCACCTGGTCCACCGCACACGAGCGATGCCCGTTCAGACGTTCCGCTACTCACCGCACGCAAACCGCGCCAACGAGATTCACTGGCACGAGTGGGGCGACGCTGCCTTTGATGCAGCGGGCGCCGACCGCCTCGTGTTCCTGCACCTGACCGCCGTCTGGTCCCGGCAGTGTCAACGGATGGACGAGGAGGCGTTCTCGAATCCCGACGTCGTTGCGCTGTTGAACGGATCGGTCGTCCCCGTGCGTGTGGATGCGGACCGGCTGCCGCACGTACAGGACCGCTACATCGCCGGTGGCTGGCCGACCAACGCGCTGCTGACACCCACAGGCGAGGTGCTGTGGGCGGCCACGTACCTGGACGCCGACGAGCTGCTCCAGGCGTGCACCAACGTGCTCACGACCTGGAACCGCCGGCGTGACGAGCTGACCACCGAAATCGAACGGCGGCGGCGCGCACTGGAAACTGCCCGAACGCGGCATACGCCGGTCGGACTGGTGCGTCGCGAGCCTGCCGACGACGTGCTGAACGCGATCACGCAGGCGTTCGACGCGCGCAACGGCGGCTTCGGCGATGCACCCAAGTTCGTGGAGGCCGAAGCGGTCGAGCTGCTGCAGGTGCTCGGTGCCGGTGGCGATGCGGACGCGTTACGCATGGCGACGCACACGCTGGACGGCATGCTGGCCGGCGAGTTGCTTGACGCCGTCGACGGCGGTTTCTTCCGCTACACCCTTGCGGCCGACTGGACGCAGCCCCGACGTGAGAAACTGCTCGCCGTCAATGCAGGCCTGATCGAGGTGTACGCACGTGGCGCGGTGCAGCAGGATCGCGCGGACTGGCGTGTCGTGGTGGAGCGCACCGTCCAGTGGGCGGACACCGTCATGCTGCGGTCCGACGGCCTGTGGAACGTCAGCCAGGCCGATCACGAAACGTGGTACGCGCTGGATTCCGCCGCACGCGCGCGCACTGCGGCGCCCTGCATCGACAACACGCTCTACACCAACGTCAACGCGCGCTGGATCGCGGCCCTGGCAAATGCCGGACGGAACCTGCAACGCGAGGAGTGGGTCGTGCGCGCGGCGCAGGCGCTCGACAGGCTGATCGGGCTGATGCAGACGCCCGAGGGTGTGCTCGCGCATTACCGGACCGAGGGTGGCGAGCCGGAAATCGACTTTCTGCTGATCGACACGCTGGCTGCAGCCGATGCGGCAATGGCGCTCGCGGAGGCCGAGGCCGGAAGTGAGTGGACGGAACGTGCGCGCGAGCTCACGCGCACTCTCGAACGCTGCTTCTGGATGGACGACGGCGGTTTCTGGGAACGGCGGCGCTCGCCCCACGACGTGGGCGCACTGCGCTACCGCGAGCGACCGTTCGAGCCGAACGCAGTGGCCGCCCGGCTGCTCGTGCGTCTCGCGAATGCCACGGGCGAGCGCGGGCCGCGTGCCCGCGCCGAACGCGTCCTCGCGGTGCTCTCTCACGGCGCCGCCCGCTATGGTGTCGCGGGCGCCATCTTCGCACTCGCCGTCGAAGAGTTCTTCGACGGCGCACGCATGCGGTGACGGATGCCGACCGCAGACCTGCACGCCACGGTGCGCGCCGCGCTGCGCGCACCGGCTGACGCAGCACCCGTCGAGCAGGAATTCGACGCACTCGCACTCCGCATCTTCCGCCACCAGTTCGAGCACAACGCGCCCTACCGCGCATACTGCGAGCGGCGCGGCCGCACGCCTGCGGATGTCTCGCACTGGACAGCGATCCCGCCCGTCCCGGTCGCCGCCTTCCGTGAGGTGCCGCTGGTGGCGGGTGACGCGCGCGACGCACGCGTCGTGTTCCGAACGAGCGGTACCACGGCAGGCGCTGAACGCCGGGGGACGCATTACCTGATCGATCCGTCGATTTATCAGGCATCGCTGGTGCCAACCTTCACGGCATACCTGCTGCCTGACGGCGCGCGCCCCGACATGCTGGCGCTGATCCCCCCGCGGCCGCAGATGCCCGACTCCTCCCTCGCATACATGATCGACGTGGTGATCCGGCGGCTCGGGGGAGAACACAGCACGTACGCGGTCGATGCCGCGACGGGGATCGACTATCCCGCTGCAGCAGCATGGCTCGAGGCGGCGTCGGAGCGGGATCGCCCGGTCGCGTTGCTGGGGACGTCGTTTTCCTTCGTGCATCTGCTGGACGAGCTGGCCGGCAAGGGCGATCGCTTCCATCTGCCGGCAGGCTCCCGGCTGATGGACACGGGCGGCTACAAGGGGCGCAGCAGGGACGTGCCCGCCGAAGAGCTGCACAGGCTGTACGGCGAGTACCTGGGAATCGAGTCCGCATACTGCATCAACGAGTACGGCATGACCGAGCTGTGCTCACAGTACTACGACGCCACGCTGCGGGACGCAGTGCGCGGCGAGACAGGGCGACCACGTCGGAAGCAGGGTCCCCCCTGGCTGCGTGCGCGCGTGCTCGATCCCGACACGCTCGAACCGCTGCCGCCCGGCGATGTCGGGATTCTCGCGCACTACGACCTGGCAAACGTCGACAGCGTCCTCGCAATCCTGACAGAGGACCTCGGGCGCGAGGTGGAGGACGGGGTCGTCGTGCTGGGCCGTGCACAGGGTGCAATGCCGCGCGGCTGCTCGATCGCACTGGACGACCTGCTCAGCGCGAACCGGCACGACAGATGATCATCCGGGCGTATCACCTGCCGGGATTCGCCGACGCGGATGTCGCGAAGTGGGATGAGCGGCCGGCAGGCGGCGCGCGCCTGCTGATCCCGCATCTCCAACCCGGGGACGTGCAGCAAGTCGCAGCGCGACTGCGCGAGGCACAGGCCCGCCTGCGAGAGCGCAGCGTCGACTCCATCGTCGATGCAATCGACCGGGTCGCCCACCGGCTGCTCGATCGCGGCGATCCGCTTCGCACTGCTGCCGACGCCGCACTGCCTCCGCTGACCGGCTACTCCCCCGCCATGATCGAGCACATCCTGGACGGCATGGCCGCGGACTGGAGGCGCCCGGCCCTGGAGCGGCTCCTGGAGGCCGAGCTGGACGGAATCGACATCCTCGACCGGCCGGTCGAGCGGCGCGGCCGGCGGGTGATCGCCATGCCGCATCCGTTGCTGCTGCACGTCTTCGCAGGAAACATCCCCGGCGTCGCGGTGACCTCGCTCGTGCGTGCCCTGCTCGTGCGAGCCGCCAGCCTCGGCAAAACAGCGGAGGGCGAGCCGCTGCTGCCCGCCCTGTTCGCGCAGGCGCTCGCCCAGCAGGACAGCACCATCGGGGACGCGCTGGCAGTCACGTACTGGAGCGGTGGTGACCAGGCGATCGAGGACGTCGCGTTCCGGGAGGCGGACGCGATCGTCGTGTACGGCGGTGCCCAGGCTCTCGGGGACATCCGCCGGCGCGCCCCGGCGCACGTGCCCATCCTCGACCACGGCCCACGCCTCTCCGTCGGCTTCATCGCGCGAGACGCGTTCGCCGACGGCATCCCCGCCGACCGCGTCGCCCGCGATGTCGCACGAGCCGTGGCAACCTTCGATCAGCAGGGCTGCGTCTCCCCGCACGCCGTGTACGTCGAGTCGTCGATTGCCGACGCCGTGCGGTTCGGCAGGCTGGTCGTCGAGGCCCTGGCCGAGCTGGAAGCAGACCTGCCCCGCGGCGCTCTCACGGCCGATGAGGCCGCAGCAGTTCGTGAGACACGCACACGCGCGGAGTTCGCAGCCTTTGCAGGCGGAACGACCGAGCTGCTGTCGCCACCCGACGCCCCGTTCACCCTGGTCCTCCACCAGGCCACCGGCTTCGAGCCGTCCTGCCTGCAGCGTACGATTCACCTGTACGCCGTCCCCGCCATTGACGACGCACTGGCAGTGCTCGCCCCCCACCGCGCGCTGCTGCAGTCGGCTGCCGTTGCCGGCGGTGACGACGCGCTGCTGTGCCGTATTGCACAATCCGGCTTCACCCGGATCACGTCTTTTGCGCACATGGCATGGCCCGATCCTGCCGGCCACCATGATGGCCGCGGCCCGCTCTGCGAGCTCGTGCGGCTGGTCGCCGTCGAAGCTCCGTAACCAACTGTCGGACCGTAATTTATCGTCTTTGGCCTGCCGTGAGGACAGGACTGTCACACGAGCAGGGCATGTTGCGGCCCTGGCCGGCAGTGTTGCGTCGAGGGCGCAAAAACTTTTCGGACTTGACAAATTTTTCGCTCCTCCCAAGCTGCACTTTCAACACCAGTTGCGGGGTTATCCACAGTTTCTGGCCCGTGCAGGTACAGCGCTTGCCATCCCGAGTCACCCGGCGATCCGCGTCGTGCGTTCCCCGGGCGGCGGCGGGTCCGGAGCTGAAGGAGGTCCCGGATGTGGAGTGAGATGCGATACCTGGCGAAGCTGGTGCTGGATGTTCTGAGGCCGCACCGGCCGGAGCAGGCGCGTGGGCCGCGGCGAGTCCGACCGGTGTTCGGCATGCTGCTGCTGGGCGCGATCGTGCTGGTGTTCGCCGGCTGGCTGGGCGCCGACACGATCAGGGCCGACGTGCCGGCCGTGACGATTCTGAAGGAGCGGGTCGCGGATGTCGGTGCGGCCTACGACCGAGTGGAGCGTTCGTACGAGCGGGACGTTGCCCCGATCGAGCGGGTGCTGCTGCAGTACCGGAACGAGCCCGAGCTGGTGCGGCGCATTGCCGTTTCGCTGGTGCGAGAGGGTCGCAGGACGGGTATCGAGCCGCGTCTGCTGCTTGCGGTGCTGCTGGTCGAGAACCCGTGGCTGAACCCGACGGCGGAAAGCTTCGTCGGTGCGCGTGGCCTGATGCAGGTGATGCCGCTGCATCGTGGTCAGTGGGGGTGTGGCGACTCACTGGAGGACGTGGAGTCGAACATCTGTCACGGCGCGAAGATCTTTGCCTCGTACCTGAGCTCGGAAAAGGGCAACGTGGAGCGGGCCCTGCTGCGCTACAACGGGTGTGTGCGCGGCACGAACACGCCGAACTGCCACACGTACCCGAACCACGTATTTGCGCGTGCGGGTCGGGCGAGCATCATGGCGTGGCGCGGTGCAGGTCGAGCGGCGGCTCCGTAGCTCAGCGCAAGCTCAGCGCAGCACGCCGAAGGTATAGCGGAGCTGAAGCCGGGCCGTGGTTTCCTGCCAGCCGGCGCCGTCCTCATGGGCGGCGCCGGCGCTCATTTCCAGCCGGTCGGCGAGCCGCCATGCGACGTCCAGCGCTGAGCCCGCGGCGAGGCCCTCGTGCTCGGGCGCGTAGAGGTTTTCCGGACCCCGGTCGAAAAGCCAGGTCGCAGCGCGCAGGCGCAGTCGGGCATCGAGGAGGTCCAGGGATGCGTGGCCGTAGGCACCCTGGCCGTGTCCCCCGATGGGATGCCCGAGGGCGCGACGCCGGTGCGTCCAGCCGCCGCTCAGGGCGTAGTTGCGGTACCAGATGGGGTTCTTGTCGCTCGCCCCGGAGAAGTAGACGTACTCCGCTCCGATGCCGAGCGCCGGCAGCCCCGGCACGAACGGCAGTCGCACGCCGGCGATGATCGCGGGTGCGCGCCAGTACGCGCCGGATGCGTCGTCGAAGCCGTGCTCGAAGTAGAGCGCGAGCGGCAGCGCGCCGAGGGGCGGACGCCAGCTCACGTTCCAGCCGAACACCTCGTTGCTCCACTCGCCTTCACCATCGACGGACGGGTCGCCGAGCACCATCTGCCAGAGTCGAGATGCCGTCACGGGAGCGGCGTTGTCGCCACCGAACATGACGGCGCGCGTGGCGCCCATGCTGAGCCGCTCGTGCGGTGCAATGGAGATGCGCATCGCGCCGAGCCACGGATCGCTGACGCCGGTGGAGTCGCCGTTCTCGGCGCGGCTCAGGAACAGTTCGGCGTCGAATGGGCCGAGATGGCGGAAGATCCAGGGCAGAGTGATGGGCCGGGACAGGTGAATACCGCCGCCATCGAAGGTGTGCCCATCCGCCAGGGTGATCGCCCCGCTCTCGGGTGCGCCGAAGCCGAGTGTGCGCCGCCCGCCCCACAGGGTGACCGGTCCGGCCGCGACGACGGCGTAGGCGGCCGGTACTTCGACGTCGTCGGAGCGCGTCACCACCTGTGCCTCGAAGCCGAAGCGCGCCAGCGCGCCGTGGGCGCGCACGCCCGCACCCGCCCAGGTGTCGTCATCCAGTGGGCTGGTGCCGCTCCATGCGATCGGCGGCTCGTCGTAGCCGATGCCGGTGCCGACGAGCCCCTCCGCGTGGGCGGCGGCGGCCGTTGCGCCAGGAACGATGAATGGTGACTGCCCCGTGCCGGCACGTTCGCCGGCCAAGGTGAGCGGTGTCGTGCCGTACTCGTCCTGCAGCAGCCGCAGCCAGCTGGATGCGAGCTCGCGCAGCGCCGGGTCCTCGGCATGGTCAGCGGCGCGCTGGAAGACCTCGGCGACCTCGACGAGCCGGGGTGTCCGCCGACCGACGTCGTGGCCCGGCAGTCCGAGGCCGGCGGCCGTGAGTCTCCGCAGTGCGCCGACGGCCCAGTGGGAGTGGGGCAGGTACGGCGCGGGCTGCTGGAGCGCGGGCTGCTGGAGCTCGGGCTGCTGGAGCTCGGGCTGAGCCGGTGCGCTCTCCTGTGCGGCGGCGGGCACGGCCATGAGCGCGGTGATGACGACCGCGGCGGCGATCCGTGCGGATGCGGCGGCACTCGACGGAAGACTGCCCATGGCTGCCGTCACACGCGCCTGGAGTCGGGCAGGAGACTGCGATGAATGCTGAGCGCGGCGCGCACGCCGTCGGCGGCGGCCGTGACCGCGAGGTGAGGATGCCCCGTGATGTCACCGGCAGCGTGCACGCCCCGAACGGTCGTTTCCTGGCCGCGGTCGACCTGGAGGTAGCCGTGGTCGTCGTATGCGCATGCGAGCTGGTCGGCGATGTCGCTGCGGGGGCGGGTCCCGACATCGAAGAAGATCGCGTCGAGCATGATCGGTTCGCCGCCGTCCGTGTCGACGTGCGAGACCCGGGGGCCCGTGCCGTGCACCATGGTCAGGCGTTCCGTGCGCAGTTGCACGTGCTCGGTTGTCAGCACGCTGAGCGCACTGTCGGTCAGGTCCGGCCGTGTGCCGTTCGTCAGCAGCATCACCTCGTCCGCCCAGGTCTGCAGGTAGAGTGCGAGGTTTGCGGCCGCGCGCTGCGCGCCGATCACGCCCACGCGGCAGCCGCTCACGGAGGGGCCATCGCAGTCAGGGCAGTGAAAGACGGAGGTGCCGTAATAGGCGTCCAGCCCGGGCACGGCGGGCAGCTCATCGATGAGCCCGTAGGCGAGAACGATCCGGCGCGCCTCGCAGCGGTCGCCGTTCTCCGTCTGGACGTGAAAGGCGTCGCGCGCGCCGCTGACGCGCGTAACCTTCTGCGAGACCCGGGTCGCGCCGGCACCGATCGCCTGCTCGTAGAGTCGGCGCCGGAGCTCGGTGGGCGTGGGGTCGACGAGCCCCGGGTAGCCGTGCACGGCCCACGCCTCCTCGTTGCGCGGCTCGGCACTGTCGTAGACAAGGACGCGGCGGCGGTAGCGGGCGAGCCAGAGGGCGGCGGACAGGCCTGCCATGCCGCCGCCCACGACGACGGCGTCCCACGTGGCGGCGTCAGCCATTCACTCCGGATGCGCCGTGGCCCGCCGTGGCCGTCGCGGGGATCTGCTCGGCGCGCGCGGGCAGCCAGACCCGGAACAGTGCGCCCTTGCCGACCTCGCTCTCCACCTCGATGCGCCCGCCGTGCGCCTCGACGACGTCGTTGGCAATCGCGAGTCCGAGGCCGGCGCCGGTGCTTCGCGCGGCTTCTCCGACCTGGTAATACTTGTCGAAGATGTGTGGCCGCTGGTCGTCGGGAATGCCGCTGCCGGTGTCCGACACCTCGATGACGACGAAGTTGTCCGGCGCGCGACGCACGCTGAGCTGGATGCTGCCGCCTTCAGGCGTGAACTTGATCGCGTTCGACATCAGGTTGCCGAGCACCTGGTCACGCAACCGGGTCGCATCCGCCGGGATGGATTCCGGGACGTTGATCCCGACGTCCACGTCGAACTCGATGCCCTTCTGACGGCACAGGACGTCGAAGGCCCGCTGCACGCTCTCGATCATCTCGCGGAGCGGCACCGACTGGATCTCCAGGCGCAGCCCGCCCGCCTCCAGTCGGCTGACGTCGAGCAGCTCGTTGACCAGCTGGGCCAGTGCCCGCGTCTGCTCGCGAATCGACGCCACGGCCACTTCCTGCTTGTCGGTGATCTCGCCGAGCAGCCGTTCGTCGAGCAGCTCCGCATACCCGGAGATCACGTTGATCGGGGTCTTCAGCTCGTGCGTCGCGATGCTCATGAACTCGGCCTTCATGCGGTCGAGCTCCTGCAGCCGCTGGCTCATCCAGAGGAAGGAGCGGGCGAGGTCGCCGATCTCGTCCGGTCGATTGTAGGGGAGGTCCGGCGGCGCCGGGTGGGCCCCATCGGCCACCCTGGTCAGCGCCTCACCCAGGCGGTGCATCGGCGTGAACACCGTCCGGGTCAGCCAGCCGCCAAGCAGGATCGTGAACACCAGCGCGACCAGCAGCGCCAGCAGCGTGGTGGCCGAGGCCGCCTCGCTGATGTCGCGGGCCCGGTCGAGGTCCGCGGCACTGCGGGCATAGATCTCCCCCGAGATGCCGTCCAGCGCCGCGGCGGCAGTGACGAAGAGCGGCTTCACCCGCTCGAAGCGGGCGGTCGCCATCTGCGCGCTGTCGGCGTCGATCAGGGCGAGGATGCGGGCGGTCTCGCTCCGGATGGAATCGAGCGGCACCTGCTCGGTCGCCTCGGCATAGCCCGACACCGCGAGGCTGTCGAGAAGCGTGGCGGCAGCGGCGGACGCGCTGTCGATCTGTGCGCGCGCGTCGGGATCGAAGGTCGCGATGTAGGAGCGCTCGGCGCGGTCGAGCTCGGCCAGGCTGGCCTGCAGCTGACCGAGCGCGAGGCTCGCGCTCGCGTGCCGATCGCGCGTGATCACCACGATCTCTTCGAGCCGCCGGTGCTGCGTGATGCCGTAGACAGCGGGCAACGTCAGCAGCACGGCAATGCCGGCGAGGGTCAGCAGCAGCCGTGTTCGGAGGCTCATTCGCCTATGGCTTCAGTGTGCGACGAACGCGTTCCAGCTCCGCCGTGGTGTCGGCAAGCGCCTGTTCCAGCCCGGCGATGCGCTGCATGAGCTGATCGCGCTCGCGCGCGAGCGCGGACAGCTGGGCGGGCACTGTCTGCCCCGAGTAGCGCGGCAGGGTCCGCGCGACGATGGCTTCCGCCGTGTCACGCGCCGCTTCCGCGGCCTGGCGCTGCTCCTCGAGTGCCCCCAGCTCGATGGAGACGAGATACATCGTGCGCGCGGCCGGCAGCAGGTACCCGGGCGCATTCGGCAGCCCGATCAGGCGGGCCGAGTAGTCCGAGCTCTGCCACAGCGACCGATCCGGATTGCGCGGGTCGAGCGTGAGCGCGGCCAGGCCGAGCAGCGCGTGCACGCCGGCGTCGGTGTTCCAGTGTGCGGTATAGACCGAGTCCAGCACGGCCATGGCGGGGGCGTAATCGCCCGCCTCCGCCAGTGCAAGCGCTGACCGTACCTCATCCTCGGGAGTTCTGCCCGGCAGGGCGGAGCGCATGGAAGCACACGCGCCGGATCCGATGAGTACAGCCGCCGCAATCCATCGCGATGGCTTCATGTTAGCTCCTCCACCGACAGCCGCAGCCGCCTCCAGCGTTTGGTTCGCGCGGATGCAATCCGCGGGCCGGGCACCAGCATCGATGCGCATGCTGTGCCCGCAACTTGCATAACCGACAGGTACAAATAGCTTGCGGCTGTCAATCCGCCAGACCGCAATCGGTCAACGTTCGTCACATCGAGCTACCCACGCGCGGGCCCTTGTCGCGCCGCGCGCGCCGTGAGCCATGGAAAACCAGGCTGAACAGAGCCAGGACTACGCTGCCCCTTCCTCCAATGACGAGGGCAAGTACGTCTATTGTATCATCAAGTCCGCGGAAGAGCGCGATTTCGGCCCGATCGGGATCGGTGAAGGCGGGAATCGCGTCTATACCGTGCACCACCGCGACCTGGCCGCGATCGTCAGCGACACACCGATCCGCATCTACGATCCGACCCGGGAGAACGTCCTCGCGCACGAGCTCGTCAATGAGACGGTCATGCGCGAGCATACGGTCATCCCGATGTCGTTCGGCACGATCTTCCGCACGCGCGACGACATCATCGAGCTGCTGAAGTCGACGTACCGTGCGTTCGACGACGTGCTCGAGAAGATGAACGACAAGATCGAGTTCGGCCTGAAGGTGCTCTGGGACCGGGACAAGGTAATCTCCCGGCTGGAGGAGAGCGACGAGGAGATCCGCCGGCTCAAGGACGAGATCACCGGAAACGCCCAGAGCTCCACCTACTTCGCCAGGATGCAGCTCGGTCGCCTGATCGAGGGCGCACTGGAGAACAGCGCGAACGGCTACGTGGTGGACATCCACGAGTCGCTGAAGCCGGTGGCGGTCGCGAGCCGGTCCAACAAGCCGATCGGCGACCGGATGATCATGAACGCGGCCTACCTGGTCGAGCGCTCGCGCGAGCAGGAGTTCGATGAGGCCGTGAAGGCGCTCAGCAGCAAGTACGAGGACCAGCTCTCCTTCAAGTACACGGGCCCCTGGCCGCCGTACAACTTCGTCAACATCAAGCTGCGCCTCGAACGCGCGGATGCCTGATCGGCGCCCATGGGGCTCCTCAAGCACCTCCTGTTCTGGCCCTACACGGGACCCAGGTTCCTGACGGAGTTCGCGCTCAACCAGGTCGAGGGGGTGGTACGCGAGGAGCTGACCGACGACTCCGCCGTCAAGGCGGAGCTGCTCGAGCTCCAGCTCCAGCTCGAGTTGGGCGACATCGACGACGACGAGTACGTCGCCCGCGAGGCCGTCCTGATGCAGCGGCTGCGCGAGATCCGGGACTGGCGCGAACGGCTGGGGATGGGCGTGTCCGGCGGCCCCGTCCGTGTCCAGCGCGACCCCGCGGAAGAGGGCGCGGCGGGCGACGTCCGGACGGACCCCGGCACCGGCGCGACCGCGGCCGGCGGAGAGCCGGGCGAAGACGGCCCCCAGGTGGCGGACCCGCGCGGCGGCGTCGACATCGATCTGAATCTGGACTGGGAGTAGACCTTGGAGTCGCTGCTGTCGGCGACGGCTGCACACCCGTGCATCTTCGTCGTGGGCAAGGGCGGCGTCGGCAAGACCACCACTGCGGGCGCCATCGCCCTCGCCGCTGCCGACGCGGGGCAGCTGACCCACCTCATCACGACCGACCCTGCCGAGTCCCTGGGCGACCTGTTCCACGCGCCCCTCGAGCCGGGGCGCCCGGCGCCATCCCCCTGTTCCGATCGGCTGACGCTGGAAGCGTTCGATGCCCGCGGCTGGGGTGAGGCGTGGCTGGCGCCGAGGCGGCGGTCGATCGCCGAGATCATGGAGCGAGGCACGTACCTGGACGAGGCGGACGTCGACGGGTTGCTTGCCCGCAGCGTGCCGGGCATCGACGAGACAATGGGGGCGCTCCGGATCGCGCAGCTTGCAAAGGCCCGGGAGCGCGGCGTGGTGGAGCGCATCGTCGTGGACACGGCGCCGACAGGGCACACGCTCCGCCTGCTCGACGCGGGCAGATCGCTCGGGGCCTGGGTCGCTGCACTGCGTGCGATGGCGGACAGGGCGGACATCGTCGCATCGGCCCTGCTGCACACCCCCGTCCGGCTGCGGGAGGAGCGCGCACTCGACGAGATCGAGAACGAGCTGCTCGTCCTGGAGGGAGTCCTGATGTCGGCGGCGTTCGTGGTCGTGCACCGGGCCGGCGACGTGGTGCGCGCGGAAACGAGACGGCTGGCGCTGCGGCTGCGCCAGCGTGGCTGTCAGGTGACGGCGTTCGTCGGGGTCGGCGCCGACGTGCACCCGCTGGGTGAAGCGGGGCTGGAGCGGTACGTGCCTCCGCTCCGGGATGCGACCGGCTGTGCGGGGCTGCGCGGGTTCGCGGCCGCAATGGTCCAGCATGGTGACGGTGGAGCGGCCGGTCAGGCGTCGCCACCGTCGCCCGCGCGCGCAGCAGAGCCAGACGCGCCTGCGCCGCCCGCGCGCTCCGGAGCGCCGGGCCCGGGGGTGGCCGCCACAGGACATGACACTGCCGGCCCTGATCGAATGCACGCCGCAGGGAGCGGCGCGGGCTGGATCCGCGCCACGCGCTGGCGTGTGATCTGGCTCGCGGGCAAGGGAGGTGTCGGCAAGTCGACGTGCGCCGCGGCCGTCGCGGTGGGACTGGCGGACGACCGGGCCGTGTCCCTCTTCAGCACGGATCCGGCCGGGTCGCTCGGCGATCTGTTCGAGCGGTCTCTCGGCGCGGATGCTGTGACGCTGGGGCCCACGCTGCGCGTTCAGCAGGTGGCGGCGGAATCGGTGTTCGCGGAGTGGGCAGCGGAGTACCGTGGTGAAGTGGAGCGCGTGTTCGAGAGCCTCGGACTGGACAGCGCGGCAGCGATCGACCGCAGGGTGCTCGATTCGCTGCTCGACTTCGCGCCGCCGGGCATCGACGAGATCGTATCGCTGGAGCACATTCTCGAATCCATGGAGCGCGAGGAAACGCTCGTGCTCGACACTGCGCCGACCGGGCATTTCCTGCGGCTGCTCGAGATGCCGGAGCTTGCGCTGGACTGGACGCACACACTGATGCGCATTCTGCTGCGCGCGGGTGTCGCGGGATCGCTTGACGCTCTTTCCGCACGCGTGCTAGCCTTCGCGAAACGCCTGAAAACACTGCGCGGCGTGCTGACCGATCCGAAGGACGCGGCCGTTTTCGTCGTCACGCTGGACGAGCCGATGGTGCAGGCGGAAACAGGGCGGCTGCGTGCTGCGCTGCAGTCGGCAGGGATCCGGGAGGCGGGCGTGATCGTGAACCGGGCGCGGAGTCGGTCTCCGGCGGTGAGCGGCCGGACGCTGCTTGCTCCCGAATGGCGGACGCCGCCCGCCGGTGTGGATGCGCTGCGCAGATTCTTCGACTCCTGGGTCCTGGTGTGAGCGACATCGTCTACCTGTACGGTTTCGTGCCTGGCGATACCGGCACTGCCGATCTGCCGGCCGGTGTGGATGAGCGGCCGGTCCAGGGCATCGCCGCGGCGGGCGTGCTCGCGCTGGTGAGTCACCTGCCGGCCGAGACATACTCGGCAAACCTGCTCGAGAGCAGGCTGGAGGATCTCGACTGGGTCGCGGCGCGCGGGCTCGCGCACGAGCGCGTGGTTGCATGGGCCGTCGACCATGGCGAGATCGTGCCGGCCCCACTCTTCACGCTGTTCAGCTCGGTCGACGCACTGCGCAGCGATGCCGAGCAGCGCGCCGCGGAGATTGCGGCGACGCTGGAGCGCTTTCGCGGGCTGCGCGAGTGGGACGTCAAGCTCGCCTATCGGGCGGACGTGCTGGCGCAGAACGCGGCAGCTGTTTCGGACGCCGTGCGCGATCTCGACCAGGAGATCGCCGCTGCAGCACCGGGACGCCGCTTCCTGCTCGCGCGCAAGCGCAGCGAGCTGCTGAAGACGGAAGTCGCGGGTGCGGCACACCGCGTCGCGTCACAGCTCTTCGAGCGGCTGCAGGCGCAGGCACACGCGGCGGTTCGGCTCGAGCTGCCGAGGACCGGCGCGGAGCTGCCGGTGGTGCTGAGCGCGGCGCTGCTGGTGCCGCGCCCGGATGAGGCGCAGATCATCGCGACGCTGGATACCGAGCGTGACGAGCTGCGGCCGCTCGGCTTCGAGCTGTCGTTCTCGGGGCCCTGGGCGGCATACCGGTTCATGGGGGCGCCACCCGATGCCGGCGACGCCCCGGCGCACGTCGTGGATGGTGCGGATGAGTGAGCGGAGCAACGTCCCGGTTCACGAGCAGTTGAGTCTCACGGAGATCGTGAGCCACGTGCTCGACCGAGGCGCGGTGATCAGTGGCGACGTGATGATCAGCGTGGCGGGCATCGACCTGGTCTACCTGGGACTGCAGGTGGTGCTGACGTCCGTGGAGACGGCGC
Source organism: Longimicrobiales bacterium (assembly GCA_035764935.1). Lineage (NCBI taxonomy): Bacteria > Pseudomonadati > Gemmatimonadota > Longimicrobiia > Longimicrobiales > Longimicrobiales bacterium. Next base: position 48,531 of record DASTYK010000051.1, read on the forward strand.
GGGAGAAGGGCCGCCGGCTCACGGCGGATCCCTACGAGTAGGTGGGCCTGCACCTGTACTGCGTGACGCCCGCCGAGCACCTGCCGCACGAGGTGACGGGCCTGGACGACGTTCCGGTAGCGGCAGTGCTCGTCGATGGGCTGGCCGTCTGGGTGTCCGACATGGACGCGCCCGCGCGCGCGTCCATCGAGTCGGCACAGCGGCATCACGCGGTGGTGGAAGCCGCGATGCAGAGCGTGACCCCGGTACCGCTCCGGTTCGGGCAGTGGCTCCCCGACGAGGATGCGGTGCGCACGCGAGCAGCGGCGCGGGCGGCAGAATGGAGGGAACAGCTGCTGGCTCTGGCCGGCAGGGCCGAGTTCACCGTGCGCATCCTCGATCCGGCCGTCGACGGCCCGGCCCGGGATGTGCGTGCAGAGCCCGCCGGGAGCGGGCGCGCGTACCTCGAGGCGGTCGCCGCGCGCCGCGCGGCACGCGAGCAGCGGTTCGCGCGCGGGCGTGCAGTGGCGGCGGAGATCGAAGCGGCACTTGCAGGATACGTGGTACGCACACGCGTGGACGCACTCGACACGACACACGGACTCGCGACTGTCGCATTCCTGGTTGACCGCGACAGCGCCGGCCGATACCGGAGCGCCCTGGACCGGGCAACAGCAGCGCACCCCGGTCTGCATTTCCTGACGAGCGGGCCCTGGCCTCCGTGGTCCTTCGCGACATGAGTGGACACCGCGACGCTGCTGAAGAGCTGGAGCTGATCGCCGCCGACCTGCGGGAGCTTGCACCCGCATTGCCGGAGCGGATCGATGCGAACCCCGAGGACGTGGAAGCGGGGCTTGCGAAGCTGGTGCTCACGCTGATCGAGGTCGTGCGCCAGGTGCTGGAGCACCAGGCGGTGCGCCGCATGGAGGGCGGCGGGCTGAGCGACGAGGAGATCGAGCGGCTCGGGCTCGCGCTGCTGCGGTTGCAGGAGCGCCTCGAAGAGATCAAAATTGCGTTCGGCCTCGAGGGCGAGGAGCTGAACATCGATCTCGGGCCGCTGGGCAGACTTCTCTGAAAGGGGTCACGTGGCGAGTTCGTACGAGCTGGGTCCGCATCGTTCACAGGGGCTGGTCGATATTCTCGACCGGATCCTGGACAAGGGTCTCGTCGTCGCGGGGGACATCAAGATCAACCTGGCGAATGTCGAGCTCCTGACGATCCAGATCCGACTGCTGGTCTGTTCCATCGACAAGGCGGAGGAGATCGGCATGAACTGGTGGCGCACGGATCCACACTACGCCGAACGGGAAGTCGGCGCCGGCCAGGTGCAGCTGCTGGCCGAACGCCTCGATGCACTGCAGGCGAAGCTGGACCGGATCGAATCGAAGACCGAGAAGTAAACGCGACCGTACCTGTCTCCGGAGAAACGAAATGGCCGTTGAAAGAGCCCCGGCAGGCTCGAGTCTGATCGATGTTCTGGACCGGGTCCTCGACAAGGGCATCGTCATCGACGCCTATGTTCGCGTCTCGCTGGTCGGCATCGACCTGGTCAGCGTGGAAGCGCGCATCGTGGTCGCGTCGGTCGAAACATACCTGCGCTTCGCCGATGCCATCGCGGCGACCAGCTCGGCATCCCGTCCGATGCTCTCGGGCACCGGCTACACCGCCGGCGGCTATGCACCGCAGCGGGAGATGGACCGTGTCATGGCCGAGAACGCTGAACTGAAGCGCAGGCTCGATGAGCTGAGCTAGTGACAGATGCAGTGCGCGCTTCGGATGCACTCGTCGCCGGACTGCTCGAGCAGCTTGCACGAGTAGCGTCTGCCGATGAGGCGTGCTCGCTGCTGCTGGCTCGTGCATCCGCAGAGTCCGGCATCGGGCACGCCCTGCTGTTGTACCGGACCCATGAAGGTCTCGAGCTGCTCGGCCCCGGGGTCAGCCCGGCACAGGCCGCCGACACGGTGGAGCAGGCGCTGGAGCCGGGCTCGGCGGTGCTCGACCTGTTCGAGTCCCTCCAGGATGCTCGCCCGGTTCACGCGCCGGGGGTCGGCGTTCTCGATTTTCCTGCCGTCGCACTCCCGCTCCGGGGGCTCGACAGCCTGCGCGGCGTCGTCTTCCTCGAGGCCACGGAGCTCACCCCGCGCATCCACGCCACGGCCGATCTGCTGCGGCGCTGCGGGCCGCTCGTCGATCGCATCATCGAGTCTGCGTCGTCCGCCGGACGAGCGGGCCGGCTGAGCCGACAGATCGACATCCTGACAGACATGCTGAACGCGATCTCCGATCCCGTCGTGATGACGAACGGGAACGGGGCCGTGGTGTTGACCAACGCCCGGGCAGAAGCGTTGCTCACGTCGTCCGCGGACGACAGCGACGGTCGCCGCCGCGCGGTCGAGGTCAACAACCTGCTGTTCTCGTCGTTTCTGACGCAGACGGCGATGGCCGGTGGCATGTCCGCGCCCGGTGGCCGCGAGCTGAACCTGGTGGACACCCACGAGGGCAGCGACCTGCTCTTCGAGGTGCTGACCATGCCGATCGGCGTGCTGGGCGAAGGCGCCCTGATGAGCGTGCTGCGGGACATCACGGACCTGAAGCGGGCCGTCAATGAGCTGGAGGTGCAGTACCGCCGCTCCCGCGTCGCCGAGCACAGGTCACGGCTGGAGCGTGACCGGCTGAACGCCATTCTCGAGAACGTCAGCGATCCGATCCTGGTCACCGACGAGCACTCCAACATCGTGCTCATGAACGCGGAGGCGGACCGCCTCTTCGTCGCGGACCCGCTGACCTTCGGCTCCAAGCGACAGCTGATCCAGTCGAACGACACGCGCGTGACCACGATGATCAGCAACTTCCTGCTCAGTCCGGAAGTGCGGCAGGTCGAGCGGATCACGCTCGTGGATCCGGACCGGGAGCGCGAGTTCCCGGCCGAGATCGCGTCCAACAAGATCATCAACGCGCGCGGTGAGCCGACAGCGATCGTCAGCGTGATCCATGACCTGACGTACGCGGAGGAGAACGAGCGGCTCGCGAACGAGCTGGGGCAGCTCAACGAGGGACTCGAGGACCGCATCCGCCAGGCGACCGCAGAGCTCGAGGAGCGCAACCGACGGCTCGAATGGCAGAGTCGTGAGCTGGAGAAGGCGTCGCGGCTCAAGAGCGAGTTCCTCGCGAACATGAGTCACGAGCTGCGCACGCCGATCAACGTGATTCTCGGCTACACGTCGCTCATGCGTGAGCGCATCTACGGTGTGCTGACCGACCAGCAGGACGAGGCGCTCGCAAAGGTCTACAACACGAGCCAGCACCTGCTCGAGCTGATCAACGACATCCTTGACCTGTCCAAGATCGAGGCGGGCAAGATGCCGCTGCACCTGGAGCAGGTGCTGCTGCCCGAAGTGATCGACGAGCTCGGGGAAACGATCGAGCCCATGGTTCGTGCCAAGGAGCTGGAGTTCCGCACCAGCGTCGCACCGGACCTCCCCGTGCTGGACACCGATCGCACCAAGCTCAAGCAGGTGCTGCTGAACCTGATCTCGAATGCGATCAAGTTCACGCACGAGGGACACGTGGCACTGACGGTCGCACACGTAGGCGGCATCGTGCGGATCACGGTGGAAGACACCGGCGTCGGCATCAAGCCGGAGGACCTGGAGGCGATCTTCGAGGATTTCCGCCAGATCGACCAGTCGCACACGCGCGAGTACGGCGGCACCGGCTTGGGTCTCTCGATCACGCGCAAGCTGCTCACGCTCCTGGGCGGCTCCATCGCCGTCGAAAGCACCTACGGCAGCGGCACGAAGTTCGTCATCGAGCTGCCGTGCACCGCGCCCAGGCCCGATGACGTCGAGGCGTCGCAGGAGCCGGCCTGACACGCGCATCGCGTCTGCAGACAGTCCGGTAGCTCCGCAGCGCCGGATTTCGACAGTGCTCTCCATGCATGGCAATCCGTAACAGGCAAATTGCCGCGATCTGGCCCCACACCCGCATGGCCGGTCAACGCCGACAGGGCTATGATGTGGCCGCGGCAGGGGCTCTGGCGCTGCTGGATCTTCGCAGGCCGCTGGTGCAGCGCTGCTGCACACGATCGGACCGGTATCCGGAACGCGACGGTTGAGCGGAAAATCTCTGGAAGAGCAGGATAGCCGTGGCGGTGACAGCGGCCAGGCCATGGAGCAGCAGCTGCAGGCGCTGGACGACGCGGCTGCTGCTGCCGGGCCGGGCGACGGTGCGCCGTTCGCACAGGCTGGCGATCTCGCCCTGAGCGGTGGTCAGCGCCAGCGTGCGCTCGAGTACTACGGCCGGGCGATCGACACGTACCTGTCGGGAAGCCGTTACGACGCGGCTGCCGCAGTGTGTCGGCGTGTGCTGCGCATTGCGCCGCGTGCGGTGCGTACGCGTGCGACGCTCGCGTGGATCGCGCTCGGACGCGGCGTGCATGCGAACGCGCGCCGCGAGATCGAGGAGTACGTGCGTGCCGCACTGCGTGCCGGGGAGGAGCAGCGCGCGGCGCGGCAATTGTCGCTGATGGCGCAGGCGACGCTGGACCCGGACCTGCGTCGCATCATCGCAGAGCTGCTCGGCCGGCTGGGTGCCGTGAAGGAAGCGGAGCGGGTCATCTCCGACATGTCGGAAACGAGCCTGCGGCGCATGCCGAGCGCGGCGGAGCAGGAGCAGGTGTGGGCGCAGGTGCTGCAGGCGGCGCTCATGGGCCCGCGCGAGCTGGACGCGCACGGGCGCGACGACCAGCATCCGCCAGACGTGATGGACTAGCGCCGTCCTGGCGCGCGCTCGGCGCGTGCAGTCATATTCCGTGTCGGACGCCGACAGCGTCGACCGCTTCGCTTCTCCCGCGCAGTCTGCTGTTGCGATACCCGTACAACCAGTAGACGACCAGCCCCAGCCCCAGCCAGAGGCCGAACCGGATCCAGGTGATCGCGGGCAGCTGAATCATGAGATAGCCGCAGGCGATCACGGCACCCGGCGCGACCACCCAGACGAACGGTGTGCGGAACGGGCGGTGGCGCTCCGGCTCCCGCAGGCGCAGCACCATCACGCCGATCGCGACGAGCACGAAGGCGAAGAGCGTGCCGATGTTCGTCAGCTCGATGACTTCGTTGATGTTGGCGAATGCGGCGAATACGGCCACGAAGACCCCTGTCAGGATCGTGGTCACGTGTGGCGTGCGGTAGCGGGGATGCAGTCGCGCCGCCCACTGCGGCAGCAGCCCGTCGCGTGCCATCGAGAAGAAGATGCGGGGCTGTCCGAGCTGGAACACGAGCAGCACGGAAGCCATGGAGATCACGGCGCCGAGCGAAATGATCGCGCCTGCCCATTCGAAGCCCCGATTCACGAACGCACTTGCCAGGGGATCCGCGGTCCCGTGCAGCTCCCACGGGACCAGTCCCGTCATGACGAGCGTGACCACCACGTAGATCACCGACGTGACCAGCAGCGACGCGATCATTGCACGTGGCATGTCGCGCTGCGGGTCGGTCGCTTCCTCGGCAGCGGTCGACACCGCATCGAACCCGATGTAGGCGAAGAAGATCAGTGCAGCGCCGGCGGCAATGCCCTGCCAGCCGTTGGGGGCGAACGGGGTCCAGTACTCAGGCTGCACCCAGAACGCGCCGACCGCGACGAAGAAGGCCAGGATCGCGAGCTTGAGCACAACCATGACCGTGTTTGCGCGTGCACTTTCGCGGATGCCGATCACCAGCACCCATGTGATCAGCGCCGTGATGAGCACAGCGGGCAGGTTGAAGATCACGTGAATGCCCAGGAGCTGCGGCGCCTCCGTGTACGCACGGGCAGCGTCGAGCAGGGATGCGGCCGTGATCGTTGGATCGGCAACCAGGGCAGTGTGGGCCTGGAGCGCGGTACGCGCATCGGTGGCGAGCCATTCCGGCAGCGCCAGTCCGAATCCGCGCAGCAGCGTCTGGAAGTACGCGGACCAGGACACGGCGACCGCAATGTTACCGACCGCATACTCGATGATCAGGTCCCAGCCGATGATCCAGGCGACGAGCTCGCCAAGCGTGGCGTACGCGTAGGTATACGCGCTGCCCGCGCGCGGGATGAGCGCCGCGAACTCGGCGTAGCAGAGCGCGGCAAAGCCGCACGCAATCGCGACCAGCACGTACGACAGGACCAGTGCGGGGCCCGCGCCCGGATGGTGTGGCCCACCGGCCACGGCGGTGCCTGCGCCGGAGAAGATGCCAGCGCCGATGATGGCGCCAATGCCGAGCGCCGTGAGCTGCCAGACTCCGAGCGTACGCCGCAGGACGGGGCCGCCGGTGAGATCGACCCCGTCCTGCTGCTCACTGATCGGCTTGCGGCGGAAGAGCGCGCTGCTCACCTCGCGCCGTCCCGGAGCGGCGGCTCCGGTGGCCGTTCCGGCCCGATGCCGTCGGGATCGTGATGTCGCCGGTGTCGCAGGATCTTGCCGAACGACCAGGCAGTCAGCCCCAGCACCAGCACCCAGCTCATTGCCATGAAGATGATTGCGCCGGTCGTCATGCGCTCACCTCCGGAGCCGGCGTGACCTGGTCGTCCCGTGCCTCGACCTCCACGAAACCCTTGCGATCATCGTAACCGTTGCGCTTCCAGGCGACGCGGACCAGCACGACGAACACCACCGCGAACAGCACGATGGCGAGCCGGGAGATCAGCACGTACAGCTCGCTGCCGGGCGCAACGCGCTCCATTCGCAGGATCGGCAGCGCGTCCTGCCAGCCCCACCAGCTCAGGATGAAGAGCAGGTAGAGCGGTGTGATGAACGTCATGATGAACTTGAACACGCGCGGGATGCGGATGTCCGCGCCCTGGTGGATGGAGCGCCAGGCATTCTCCGGCTTGAAGATCCAGACGAAAACGATGGTCTCCAGCATGGCCAGGACGACGAGGCCGAACGTGCCCGCCCAGTAGTCCCACTCGTCGAGTACACCGTGCTCGAGCCAGCCGATATGCATCAGCCCGAACAGAAAGGCGATCGCGCCCAGGGTGTAGGCAACGGGCTCACGCCTGAGGCCGAACTCCTCGCGGAAGAACGCCAGCACAGGCGTCAGCATCGCGACGGATGAGGTGATGCCCGCGAAGAACAGCAGGCCGAACCACATCGCGCCCAGGACATTGCCGGCAGGCAGCTGCTGAAAAACGACCGGCATCGTCGCGAAGCCCAGGTTGAACGATCCGGATTGCGCGATCGCCATGGCACCGGTGACCCCGAAGAACACCACCGCCGCTGGAATGGCGATGCTGCCCCCCAGCACGACCTCGGCGGTCTCGTTCGTGGCCGCTGTCGCGATGCCGTTCAGTGCGATGTCGTCTTTCGTGGAGAGGTACGACGCATACGCCTGCAGGCTGCCCATGCCGACGGACAGCGTGAAGAAGATCTGGCCGGCGGATGCGAGCCACACGCTCGGATCACCGATGCGTGACAGGTCCGGGTTGTAGATGAACTGCAGGCCGTCGGAGACGCTGGCGCCGTCGGGCCCCGGCGGCAGCGTCAGTACGACGAC